>NZ_JASAUS010000033.1:0-69702 GCF_029953005.1 Bradyrhizobium sp. Mp27
CGTCAACGCATACAACGACAGAGCCGAGCCCTTCGTCTGGACCAAGAAAAAGGTCCGTCAACGCCGTTTCAAAGGCCGCCGTATCACTCAGCTCTGATTCCGGGTACTAGCATGAATTTCAACGTCCTGTCCTCCCCTGCCAGCAGCTGCATCGGCCCATGCGCCTCGCCCACCCGTCAGCTCAAGACGCCGCTTGCGCTCGCCTCTCGATCAACGGCGCCGCGTCGTGATGGAGCGCGTAACACTCGTAGCCGCAATAGGGCAGCAGCGTCTTCGCGTCGCGCAGATAGCCGCCGCTGATCTCCTCGCAGCACCATAGACAGAATGTCTTGCGGAAAGGGGTCCTGCCGTTCACCAATATGAATCTCACGTGGCACCTCCCAACGCAAAGCAGTAGACCGTGTCGACCAGAGAGGCGGACGGCGGCGGCGCGCAAAGATGGTTACGACCGTCGGGATTGTCCCTGTTTCGCTCGACCTTCTGGGATGGAATGAGGATGTACTTCCCGTCTTCCCGGCGCCGCGCGTAGATCCGGCCGTCGACGTATCGCACCTCGGTCGGATAGCAATCCGCGCTGTTGCAGCAGCTGAGCACGGGATTATCGGGCATGTGCCAGCTGGAATAGAACTTCTCGTGCAGGAGCTGATCCTGGAGCGGATGATGACGATGTGCACCATCCTGTCCGAGCTCGTCGGCCTTTACTCCCGTTACCAACGGAAGCGGCAGCGCGATCATCAAGAGGAGCTTGCAAGCACGGTTCAGCACGCAGCCTCCGGTTCAGAATTGCCGAATGGAGCCGATCGAAGGGCTAGTCCTCATGCCACCTGAAATCGAAACAACCATCGGCGGTCGCGTTCGCGGCGCGCCCTGAAGCGATCGAGACATTTTCTGGAGCACAGCGGCGTTCGCCAGGAATAATATCGGATCAGGCCAAACTTGCCGCTACAGACAGCGCAGGCTTTTACAGCAGGACCGCGCTCGGAGTGTTCAGGCGTATCGCACATCATGCTCTCCTCCCGGCTCTCATGGTCGTGGCTTCGCGCGTACGCTGACGCCCGACCATCCACGCTCGTTACTGAAATGCGGCCTCTCAATCGCGACCAGCCAATCGTGCGGCAGGTCGGGCAATGGACGCGGAGCTATCAGCAGCACATCGAGCTAATCGCCGGCTTGTGGCCTTGCACATCGCGTCCCTTCGATGGTTGTAAGACTAGTCCGCATGCAACGGACGACTCAATTGTACGGAGGTAAATGTGCGCTATGACTTGGGATGCGCGAGCTATACGTAGGTTTGTCCCGTAGTTTTTCGGGCCTTCGCCGCACCTTCGCAACGAGACGGCGCAAGGCCGGCAAGCTGCACGGCTGCCGCGAGTTTCGTCGCGGAGTCTACTTTGGTCGGAGGGAATTGCTCCCCTGGTTGCAAAGTGCTCTACTTGCTTCGACCCCTGCGAGCCGGGACGCCCGCGATGATGCCTGGCCAAATCGCGAAATTTGGGAATTCGGCCGCACAATTGCTGCTCGGCGGCCTCGCGGCGCTTCGATCTTTCGGCACCGGCGAGAAGGACAGTTCCGCGGTCGGTGATGACTCGCGACAGGACATCGTCGATCTACGCGACGCCGTGAAGCAGTGGCGCGAGGTGTTCGAGCACAATCCGGTCATGTACTTCATGGTCGATCCGGCCGGGACGGTGCTCAACGTGAACACGTTTGGCGCCGCACAATTGGGTTACACGGCGACCGAGTTGACCGGCCAATCCGTACTGAACGTCTTTTTCGAGGAAGACCGCGACTTCGTCCGTCAATGCGTAGGGCTGTGCCTGGAAACCGTGGACCAGTCGCACACCTGGGAAATTCGCAAGATCCGCAAGGACGGCTCGGTTCTCTGGGTCCGTGAAAACGCCAAGGCGATGCTGCGCGGCGACGGCACGCCGGTCGTGCTGGTCGCCTGCGAAAACATCACCCAGCGCAAAGAAGCGGAGGATGCGCTGCGGCAGAGCGAGGCCTACCTCGCCCAGGCTCAGGAACTAAGCCGCACCGGCAGCTTTGGCTTGAGCCCCGCGACCGACGAGATCTTCTGGTCGAGGGAAACCTTTCGCATTTTCCAATGTGACCCGACCATGCAGCCGAACCTGGGCTTCGTGTTTCAGCGCATCCATCCGGAGGACCGCGATGCGGTCCGCAAGACCCTTGATCGAGCCTTCCGCGAAGCGGAGGATTTCGACCATGAATATCGCCTGTTGATGCCGGATGGATCCATCAAATATCTCCATTCCGTGGCACGCGCGGTGAGACATGAATCCGGGCGCATCGCGTTCGCCGGCGCTGTCACCGATGTCACGATTGCAAAGGAGACAGAACAGAGGCTGCGCCGCAGTGAGGCCTATCTGGCCGAGGCCCAACGCCTCAGCCATACGAGCAGCTGGGCCTGGGACGTGCGTCGTCAGGAGTTTGCCTATCGATCGGCTGAACTCTACCGCCTGTTCGGATTTGAGCCGGACCAGATCGATATCCCGGCGCGGGCTTTCCAGCAACGGATCCTCGCCGATGACTTTCGACGAATTGCCGATGTGGAACGTCGCGCAATCCACCAGGGGGAGCCCTTCCAAATCGACTTTCGGATTGCGCGTCCGGACGGCTCGATAAGACGTGTCCATACGGAGGGACATCCCGTGAAAGGCGGCGATGGCGATGTGATGGAAATCATCGGCACGCACGTGGACGTCACCGAGCAGTTCGTCGCAAAAGAAGCCCTGCAAAAGGCCTTTGACGAGCTCAAGCAATCGGAGCAACGATTCCGCGACTATGCCGAAACCGCATCGGACTGGTTTTGGGAGACCGGGCCGGATCACCGCATCACACGGATATCGGAACACGCCGATACGGCCAGTCCGGTGCCGACGGGCTTGATCGGGCTGACCCGTTGGGACATTCCGCCCGATGCCGAGTTCGAGCCCGAGAAATGGGAGCAGCATCGCGCGGCGCTCGATGCCCACCTTCCGTTCCGCGACCTGGTTTACCGCAGCAAGGATCGCAACGGATCTCCGATTTACGTGCGCACCAGCGGCAAGCCCTTCCATGACGAGAACGGTAACTTCCTCGGCTACAGGGGCGTCAGCAGCGACGTGACGGCGGCGATCCGCACCGAGCAGGCCGAAGATGCCCTGCGCAAAGCGCAAGCCGAGCTCGCTCATGTCACGCGCATCACGACGCTCGGCGAGCTCACCGCCTCGATTGCCCACGAAATCAACCAGCCTCTCGCCGCCGTCATTTCCAATGCCGACGCCTGCATCGGCTGGCTCGGCCGCGACCCGGCCGATCTCGACGCTGCGCGCCGTTCGGTGGAATGGATCGTCGAGGACGCCAATCGGGCCAGCGAGGTGATCCGCCGGATCCGGGCGCTCGCGAAAAAGACCGAGATCGAGATGGTCCCAGTCGACATCAATCAGGTCGTGAGGGAGGTGATGGCTCTCGTGCGGCGCGAGCTCGCCACCCATGCCGTGTCGGTGCGGATGGAGTTGTCGTCCGGCCTGCCCAACATTTGCGGCGATCGGATCCAGCTCCAGCAGGTGCTGATCAACCTCGTCATGAACGGGATCGAAGCCATGCAAGCCAATGTCCAGCTCCCGCGCGAGCTGGCGATTCGCTCCAGTCAGGACGGCGACGGGCACCTGCTCCTTACCGTGACAGATCGCGGTGTCGGCCTTGACAGCGACGTGACCGACCGCATGTTCATGCCGTTCTTCACCACAAAGTCGAGCGGCCTGGGGATGGGACTGTCGATCTGCCGATCGATCATCGAGGCTCACGCGGGCCGGCTGTCGGCATTTCAAAATGATGGGAGCGGTGCAACATTCCAGATTGCCCTGCCCTTCCCACAAGAGGCCGCGTCGTGACTGACCAGGCCAAGCCAACACAGGTGCACGCACAAGCGGGGGCCGATGATCCGATCGTCCTGATCGTCGATGACGATCCGTCGATGCGGCGGGCGCTCACCAATCTCTTCCAATCGGTCGGCCTCAGGGTGGAGGCCTTCGGCTCGGCGGCGGAGGTCTTGGAAGCCAAGCCGCCGGTGGTCCCCAGTTGCCTCGTGCTCGACATCCGCCTGCCCGGCTCGAGCGGCTTCGACCTCCAGGCGGACCTCGTGAAGGCCGACATTCGCACGCCCATCATCTTCATCACCGGTCATGGCGATATCCCGATGACCGTCAGGGCCATGAAGAGTGGCGCCATCGATTTTCTGACCAAGCCGGTGCGCGACCAGGACATGCTGGATGCAGTCCAGGCTGCGATCGAACGCGATCGCAGGCGGCGCGATGCCGAGAAGTCGGTATCAAGCGTGCGCGCTCGCTTTGAAGGCCTGACGGCGCGTCAACGGGACATTCTCGCCCTGGTTGCGTCCGGCCTGATGAACAAGCAAGTCGCTGCCGAGCTCGGATTGGCTGAGATTACCGTCAAGATCTATCGCGGGCAGATCATGCGGAAGATGGGCGCGAAGTCATTGGCCGATCTCGTCAGAATGACCGAGACGCTCGGAATCCCACGCCCGGGGGGAAAAGTGCAAACCTAAGTATGCTTTTCAAGCTCGCCCCGAGGGCCCAACCTCCGGTGGGTGCTGTACCATGATCGGCGGCTCCCCGATCAGGAGCGATCATCTTGTCAGTCCTCTCGGTCATTTCCATCATTGACGATGATCCATCAGTCCGCCTCGCGACGAACAATCTCCTGACGTCGCGGGGATATACCGTCTGCATCTTTGGCTCCGCTCTCGAATTTCTCCAGTCGGCCGAACTGAAGACGACGTCCTGCGTGATCGCGGATGTGCAGATGTCGGTCATGGGCGGGGTTGATCTCCTGATGCATATGCGCGGCCTTGGTCACCGGACGCCGTTCATCTTCATGACCGCCTTTCCCGACGATGCCGTGCGCGACCGCGCGCTGAAAGCTGGCGCCATCTGCTTTCTCGCGAAACCGTTTTCAACGCCGGCTCTGATCAATTGCCTGGAGAAGGCCCTGTCGAAGCACAGCGAAGCCAAGACGTAACGCCGCGCCGCCACGGGTGCGGCGACTTGACGTTGTGGCCGGATCCGAAGAGGCAAGCCGCCTCAATCCACCTTGATGTTAGCGGCCTTGATAATTGGCCACCATTTGGCGATTTCCGCCTTCTGGCGGGCACCGAGCGCTTCGGGCGTGAGCTGATCCTTGGGCGTCATCTCAAGGCCCTGGCTCTCGAGCTGCTTCTTCACGGGGGGATCGTTCAGCGCTTCCACGGCGGCCGCATTGAGCTTGGTAACGATCTCCTTCGGCGTGCCCTTCGGCACCCAAAGGCCCGACCACAACGTCATGTTGAAGCCTTTCAGCCCCGCCTCGGCGGCCGTCGGAATGTCCGGCGCCGACGAGAGCCGCTTGTCGTCGGTAATGGCATAGGCGCGGATCGTGCCGGCGCGGACCTGGTTGATGGAGTTGGAGGTCTGATCGATGATGACGTCAATCTGGCCGGCGATGAGATCGTTCAGCGCGGGCGCCGTGCCGCGATACGGCACATATTGCAGCTTGATGCCGCTGACGCTCTCGAAATAGACACCGGCGATATGGCTGCCGGAGCCCGCGCCGGCGGTGCCGGCGGTCGGCGGCGACGGCCGCGACTTCAGCCACTCGATGAGCTCCTTCAGCGAAGTCGCGGGCACCGCGTTCTTGCTCACCACGATCATCGGATTGCTCGGCAGCAGCACCACCGGCTCGAGATCCGCGACGAGGTCGTATTTGAGCTTGTAGACGGCGCCGTTGGCAACATGGGTGCCGAGATGACCGAAGGAGATGGTGTAGCCGTCCGGCGCCGATTGCACGGCGCGCCCGACGCCGATCGAGCCGCCCGCGCCGGTGACATTCTCGATCACCAGCGGCTGGCCGAGCGTCACCCGCATGCGCTCGGCGAGCACGCGCGCCATCGCGTCCGACGGGCCTCCGGCGGCGAAGGGAACGATAACGGTGATGGGATGCGAGGGATAGTCGTCGGCGCGCGCGGCGCCGGTCACAGCGAGAATACCGAGCAGCCCGGCCCAGATGGCTTTCTTCATTGTCTTCTCCCCAGCGATGTCTTTGTTGTTTTTTGCGCCCTCCCGCGTACGGGAAGAGGGATCGGTCGTGAAGAGACGAAATGACGCGCCAGAGCGCGATCATCGCGCTCCGGCGGTCTGGTCGTGCCTAGAACTGCGTGTAGTCGATCGGCTTGTGGCGATCGAGCGTGCGGGTCACCGGCGGCAGCGGGTATTTCAAGCCGGTCGCGCAGTTGAACAGCATCACGCGGTCGGTCTTGCTGACGCGGCCGTCGGCAAGGCTGTCCTTGTAGGCGGCGTAGGTCGCGGCACCCTCGGGACAGAGCAACAGCCCCTCCTCGCGTGCGACTTCGTTCAGCGCCGCCGAGATCTTGTCGTCGTCGACCGCAATGGCGAAACCCTTGCTCTCGCGCACGGCGCGCAGGATCAGGAAGTCGCCGATCGCCTGCGGCACGCGGATGCCCGACGCAATCGTGCGGGCGTCCTCCCAGCGCGTCGCGTGCTCGGTGCCGGCGTCATAGGCCCGCACCATCGGCGCGCAACCCGACGCCTGCACCGCGACCATGCGCGGGCGCTTGGAGCCGATGAACCCGATCTTCTCCAGCTCGTCGAAGGCCTTCCACATGCCGATCAGGCCGGTGCCGCCGCCGGTCGGATAGAAGATCACGTCGGGCACGTCCCAGCCGAGCTGCTCGGCGAGCTCCAGGCCCATCGTCTTCTTGCCCTCGATGCGGTACGGCTCCTTGAGCGTGGACGTATCGAACCAGCCGACTTTTGCCTTGCCTTCGCCGACGATCTTGCCGCAATCGTCGATATAGCCGTTGACGCGATAGACGGTCGCACCCTGAAGCTCGATCTCGCTGACGTTCACCTCGGGCGTGTCGGCCGGGCAGAAGATCGTGGTCTTGATACCGCACGACGTGGCATAAGCCGCGAGCGCCGCGCCGGCATTGCCGTTGGTCGGCATCGCCATGTGCTTGATGCCGAGCGCCTTGCCCATCGACACCGCCATCACGAGGCCGCGCGCCTTGAACGAGCCGGTCGGCAGGCGTCCCTCGTCCTTGACGATGATCTCGCCGCCGCCAAGCTTGGCGCCAAGCTTCGGCAGCCGGATCAGCGGCGTCGTGACCTCGCCGAGCGAGACGATGTCCTTGCATTTGCGCACAGGCAAGAGCTCGCGGTAGCGCCACATGTCGCCGGGACGCTGGGCAAGCGCATCCTTGGTCAGCGCCTTCTTCACGCCCGCGAGGTCGTAGCGCACCAAAAGCGGCTTGCCGGCCTTGGAGAGATTGTGGACCTGGTCGGCGGCGTAATGATCGCCCTCCATCGCGCATTCCAGGTGCGTGACGAAGGTCGGGCGTTCGATGGTGAGATTGTCGTTATCGTGCATGGGTTGGTTTCCTTCTTATTTTACAAACGTCTCTCTGCTCGTCATTGCGAGCGAAGCGAAGCAATCCAGAATCTTTCCGCAGACACCGTCTGGATTGCTTCGCTGCGCGCGCAATGACGGCGGCGGGCGGCAATGGCGCCCATCAAATATTCAACACCCTTCCATACGCATCAAGCACGGCTTCCTTCATCATCTCCGACAGGGTCGGATGCGGGAACACCGTGTGCATCAGCTCTTCTTCGGTCGTCTCCAGGTTCATCGCGACGACGTAGCCCTGGATCAGCTCGGTGACTTCAGCACCGACCATGTGGGCCCCGAGGAGCTGGCCGGTCTTCTTGTCGAAGATCACCTTGACCAGGCCCTGGTCTTCGCCGAGCGCAATCGCCTTGCCGTTGCCGACGAACGGGAAACGGCCGACGCGGATCTCCCGGCCGCTTTCCTTGGCCTTGGCTTCGGTGAGGCCGACGGAGGCGACCTGCGGCTGGCAATAGGTGCAGCCCGGGATCAGGTTCTTGTCGATGGGATGCGGATGCAGGCCCTTGATGGCCTCGACGCAGATCACGCCTTCATGCTCGGCCTTGTGCGCCAACATCGGCGGACCGGCGACGTCGCCGATGGCGTAGATGCCGGGGACGTTGGTCTTGCCGTAGCCGTCGATCACGATACAGCCGCGGTCGGTCTTCACGCCGAGCTTTTCCAGGCCGAGATCCTCGATATTGCCGACGACGCCGACCGCCGAGATCACGCGCTCGAACTCGGTGGTGACGGGCTTCCCCTTGCCGTCGTCGATGGTGGCGACGACGCTGTCGGCCTTCTTCTCCAGCTTCGTGACCTTGGTCGAGGACATGATCTTGATGCCCTGCTTCTCCAGCCGCTTGCGCGCAAGGCCGGCGATCTCGGCGTCCTCGACGGGCAGGATCTGCGGCAGCACCTCGACCACGGTGACGTCGGAGCCCATGGTGTGGAAGAACGAGGCGAACTCGATGCCGATCGCGCCGGAGCCGACGACCAGCAGCGATTTCGGCATCTTCTCCGGGACCATCGCCTCGAAATAGGTCCAGATCAGCTTCTTGTCGGGCTCGAGCCCCGGCAGCACGCGCGGCCGCGCCCCGGTCGCAATGATGATGTGCTTGGCTTGGTAGCTCCCCTCGCCCAGCGCACCCTTGGGGCCCTCGACGTCGGACTTCTTCACGGTGACCTTGCCGGGCGCGTCGATCGAGGCCGCGCCCCAGATCACGCTGACCTTGTTCTTCTTCATCAGGAAACCGACGCCGTCGTTCAGCCGCTTCGAGACGCCGCGCGAACGCTGCACCACCGCCTTCGGGTCGAACGAGACCTTCTCCGCCGACAGGCCGTAATCCTTGGCGTGCTGCATGTAGTGGTAGATCTCGGCGGAGCGCAGCAGCGCCTTGGTTGGAATGCAGCCCCAGTTCAGGCAGATGCCGCCGAGATAGGATTTCTCGACGATCGCAACCTTGAAGCCAAGCTGGGCGGCTCGGATCGCGGTGACATAGCCGCCGGGGCCGGAGCCGATGATGATGACGTCGAAGGATGTATCGGCCATGGCGGCTCCCGTTCAACTCAAGCGGTCGTTGCGCCGCGGGCGCGGCGATTGCGGATGTAGCTTCTGATCAGCCATTCCGAGAGAATGGCGGCCGCCATGACGGCGAAGATTGTGAGCGCGATCGGCGCCCAGATGTTGCGCGACAGCGCCTCGCCGGCGAAGAAGGCGGAGTCAACGATGTCGCGGCCGAGCGGGCTGAGCGTGAGGATCAGCGAGACCAGCATCGAGATCCCGGGCCAGCGCGTCGTCATGCGCCATCTCAGACCATCATCATGACGGGATTTTCGATCAGCTGCTTGAACGCGCCGATCAGCTCGGCGCCAAGCGCGCCGTCGATGGCGCGGTGATCACAGGACAAGGTCACGCTCATCATGTGCGCAATCTCGATCTTGCCGCCACGGACGACGGGCCGCTCCTCGCTGGTGCCGACCGCGAGGATCGTCGCATGCGGCGGATTGATCACGGCGGTGAAGTGGCTGATACCGAACATGCCAAGGTTGGAGACCGCGGTGGTGCCGCCCTGGTATTCCTCGGGCTTCAGCTTGCGCGAGCGGGCGCGCGCGGCAAAATCCTTCATCTCGTTGGAGATGGTGGAGAGCGTCTTGGTCTCTGCCTTGCGGATGATCGGCGTGATCAGGCCGCCGGGCATCGCCACGGCGACACCGACGTCGGAATGGTGGTGCTTGACCATGCCGCTTTCGGTCCAGCTCACATTGCAGTTCGGGATTCTCTGGAGCGCAACGGCCATCGCCTTGATGACGAAGTCGTTGACCGAGATCTTGTAGAGCGGCTTCTTCTCCTTGTCCTTGGGAGCAGCCGCATTGATCTCCTCGCGCGCGGCGAGCAGCTTGCCGATGTCGCAGTCGATGGTGAGGTAGAAGTGCGGGACGTTCTGGATCGATGCGGTCAGGCGCTGCGCGATCGTGCGGCGCATGCCGTCGTGCGGGACGATCTCGTAGGAGCCGGGCTCGAACAGCGACAGGATCTGCTTGTCCGACATGGTCGGCGCGATCGAGGGCGCCCCCGACGGCGCAGCGGCAGGCGCCTTCAGGCCCTTGCCGGACTTGGCCTGCTCGACGTCACGCGCCACCACGCGGCCGTGCGGGCCGGTGCCCGTCACCATCGACACGTCGATGCCTGCATCCTTGGCGAGACGGCGCGCGAGCGGCGATGAGAACACGCGGCCGCCATGGCCGTTGCTCTGCGCGGCTGGAGCAGCGGCCTGCGGCGCCGGTGCAGCGGCAGGCGACGGCGCAGCCTTGGGTGCGGCAGGCATAGCTGCGGGAGCCGGCGCGGCGGCGGGCGCTTCAGCAGCTTTCGGAGGTGCGGCCGAAGCAGTGGGCTTGGCGGCACCAGCCGCCTTCACGTCCTCGCCCTCGCCGGCGAGCACGGCGATCACGTCGTTGACCGGGACGTCCTGCGTGCCCTCGGGCACGAGGATCTTGGCGATCGTGCCTTCGTCGATCGCCTCGACCTCCATGGTCGCCTTGTCGGTCTCGATCTCGGCGATGACATCGCCGGATTTGACCTTGTCGCCTTCCTTCTTCAGCCATTTGGCGAGGTTGCCCTTCTCCATTGTCGGCGAGAGAGCGGGCATCAGGATGTTGATGGGCATGCTGACCTCAAGAAGAACTTTGCAATACGTCGTCTCCGACAGCGAAGACGACCAGGTTTAGTTGCCGATGTCGCCCTGCCACAGGCGCTCGTTGGCAGGGATGGAACGCCAATTCTTCATCATGGTGATGGAGCGGTCGTCGGCAAGGTCGATCCAGGGGATGTCGAACTTGTCGAGGATGTCCTTGGAGCCCGGGAAGGTGACGGATTCCCCGATCACCACCAGCTTCACCTTGAACAGAGCGAGTGCGCCGGCGCACATCGAGCATGGCGACAGCGTGGTGTACATGACGGTGTCGTGGAACGAGATCACGCCGGCTTCGCGCAGGCAGCTCATCTCGCCGTGGAGGATGACGTTCTTTTCCTGCACGCGGTTATTGTGGCCGCGGGCGATGATCTCATTGCCGCGCGTCAGCACGGCGCCGATCGGCAGGCCGCCCTGCGCGATCGAGGCCTCCGCCTCGCGGATCGCCTCCAGCATGAAATCGAAATGACGGGCTTCGATCGCCACGATCAGTGCCCCTTCCCGCGCGGTGTCGTCGTGCCCGTATCGGTCGGCCGTTCAATCTCCGCCTGGAACATCTCGAGGATCCGGCTCAGCGCGTCCTCCTCGGTATATTCGCTCTCGCGCGCATAGGCGCGCGCGGCGTGACGGGCGAGATCGACGAGCAGGAGGCCCCACATGTCGGGCTCCTCGAAGGCGCGCTGGAACGCCATCGACAGCCCGCCGTCCAGCACGAATACGCGCAGGATCTCGACCGCATCGTCGCGGGCGAGGACGTCGGGTGGCAATGGCTGCTCCTTCGGGCCCGCCATGATCTACCTGTAGCAGACGGCTTTGGCGGCCTCGACCACTTCGGCTGCCGACGGCAGCGCGAGCTTCTCCAGGTTCGCGGCATAGGGCATCGGGACGTCCTTGCCGGAGACGCGCGCGACCGGCGCATCCAGATAGTCGAAGGCGTTCTCCATGATGCGCGCGGCGATCTCGGCGCCGACGCCGCTCTGCGCCCAGCCCTCTTCCACCGTGACCGCACGACCGGTCTTCTTGACCGAGTTGACGATGGTCTCGGTGTCCATCGGCCGCAGCGTGCGCAGGTCGATCACCTCGGCCTCGATACCGTCCTTGGCGAGTTCGTCGGCGGCCTTCAGCGCATAGGTCATGCCGTTCGACCAGGAGATGATGGTGACATGGCTGCCCGAACGCACGATGCGCGCCTTGCCGATCGGGATGACGAAGTCATCGAGCTTCGGCACTTCGCCGGTATGGCCGTAGAGCACCTCGTTCTCGAGGAAGATCACCGGATTGGGGTCGCGGATCGCAGCCTTGAGCAGGCCCTTGTAGTCCGCTGCGGAGAACGGCGCGACCACCTTGAGACCCGGGACGTTGGAATACCAGGACGAGTAGTCCTGGCTGTGCTGGGCGGCGACGCGCGCGGCGGCGCCGTTCGGGCCGCGGAACACGATCGAGCAGCCCATCTGGCCGCCGGACATGTAGAGCGTCTTCGCCGCTGAGTTGATGATCTGGTCGATCGCCTGCATGGCGAAGTTGAAGGTCATGAACTCGACGATCGGCTTCAGCCCGGTCATGGCAGCGCCGACGCCGATGCCGGCAAAGCCGTGTTCGGTGATCGGCGTGTCGATCACGCGCCTGGCGCCGAACTCCTGGAGCAGGCCCTGCGTCACCTTGTAGGCGCCCTGGTATTCGGCGACCTCTTCGCCCATCACGAAGACGTCGGCGTCGCGGCGCATCTCTTCGGCCATCGCGTCGCGCAGCGCTTCGCGGATGGTCTGCGTTACCATCTCGGTGCCGGCGGGCACTTCGGGATCGGGTTCGGCGACGGCCTGGGGTGCAGGCGCGGCCTTGGGCGCCGAGATCATCGGCTTGCCTTCGCCGACCGGCGAGCGGGATTCGGCGACTTCCTGCGCGACGCTCGGCGCGGGCGCGGCCGGCGCCTTGGCGAGATCGGCGGCCGTCTCGCCATCGGCGAGAATGGTCGCGATCGGCGTGTTCACGGCAACGTCGGCGGTGCCCTCGGGGATCAGGATCTTGCCGAGCGTACCTTCATCGGTCGCCTCGACCTCCATGGTCGCCTTGTCGGTCTCGATCTCGGCGATGACGTCGCCCGACTTGATCGTCTCGCCCTCTTTCTTCAGCCACTTGGCAAGGTTGCCCTTCTCCATCGTGGGCGACAACGCGGGCATCAGCACTTGAATTGGCATATCGACTCCAAGAGAAAGCTTGCGCGCGTTCAGCGATAAATGTCGGTCCAGAGCTCGGCGGCATCCGGCTCGGGATCATGCTGGGCGAAGTCGGCGGACGCATTGACGATGTCGCGGACCTCGGCGTCGATCGCCTTGAGATCGGCCTCGCTCACCTTGGCCGCGAGCAGGCGGTTGCGCACCTGCTCGATCGGGTCCTGGTCGTGGCGGACTTTTTCGACCTCTTCGCGCGTTCTGTACTTGGCGGGGTCGGACATCGAGTGGCCGCGATAGCGGTAGGTCTGCATCTCCAGGATGAAGGGGCCCTTGCCGGCACGGCACCAGGCCGCCGCCTCCTCGCCCGCGGCCTTCACGGCGCGGACATCCATGCCGTCGACCTGCATGCCGGGGATGTTGAAGGACGCGCCGCGCTTGGAGAAATCCTGCTGTGCCGAAGCGCGCGACACCGCGGTGCCCATGGCGTAGCGGTTGTTCTCGATGACGTAGATCACCGGCAGCTTCCAGAGCTCCGCCATGTTGAAGCTCTCATAGACCTGGCCCTGGTTGGCCGCGCCGTCGCCGAAATAGGTGACGCTGACATTGTCGTTACCACGATAATGGTTGGCGAAGGCCAGACCCGTGCCGAGCGAGACCTGGGCGCCGACGATGCCGTGGCCGCCGTAGAAGTGCTTCTCCTTGCTGAACATGTGCATGGAGCCGCCCTTGCCCTTGGAATAGCCGCCGCGCCGGCCGGTGAGCTCGGCCATGACGCCGTTGGCCTCCATGCCGGTGGCAAGCATATGACCGTGGTCGCGATAGCCGGTGATGACCTGATCGCCCTGCTTGAGGGCCATCTGCATGCCGACCACCACGGCCTCCTGGCCGATATAGAGGTGGCAGAAGCCGCCGATCGCGCCCATGCCGTAGAGCTGGCCGGCCTTTTCCTCGAACCGCCGGATCAGGAGCATGTCGCGGAGCGCTTTGAGCTCCTGCTCTCTGGTGAATTCCGGGGGCGAACCGCCGTCGGTCTTGTCCTGTGGAGTGCTTGCGGCGGCTTTCTTGGGTGCGGCCATGGGAATTCCGGGTCAGAGAAAACTTCAGCCCTCTCTAACCCAAGTCAAACGCCCTTGGAAAGGACCGCGGCGGCATGGCTCGACTTTCATTATGCCGCACTGCAACGTGGCCGAAACTTTGCAAAACCTTTGGCGCCGATCGGGCAACTTTAGCTCACCGGTCAGCGAAGGGAACGTGAGCAGCCAACGCAAAGAAATCGGACGCGCTGTTTTGTATCCGAAATCCCACGCGCGTCCGATTCGCCGTGCCGGCCTTACCAGCCCAACTCGCGTAAATACGCGGCGCGGACGGCAACGCCGGTATGCGTGAAGTCGCTGAAGACCCCATCGACGCCGAGCCGGTAGAATTTGAGATATTCAAGGCTCGGGTCGCCGCGATAGTCGGCAGCAAGATATTTCTTCTCGTTCCGAAACGTGAAGACATGGACGAAAAGACCGAGCTTGTGCGCGTCCGCGACAAGGCTGGTCGCGTCCTGCGTCGAAGCCTCCGGCGTCGATCCCTTGTAGGGCGTGCCGTCGGCATTTGCGTCCTTCCACGGCGCGATCTTGAGCGGAACGATATATGCCTTCCACGGACCGATGCCCTCGGCATAGGTCTTGATCTCGGCAAGCCCCTCGGGCGTCAGCATCGCATCGTACAAGCGCGCATCGCCCGCAACCGTCCAGTCGAACGGGCGCGAATTCGTGATGTTGTTGAGGAGAACCTTGCCGGTTTTGAAGTCGATTCCGTTGCCGTCGACGAGTTGGACCTGCCGCGTCTGGAGGCCGTGGCTGCGCATATATTTCAGGCTGCCGGGTTCGAAGCTCTGGACCAGGATGGGAGCGTCCTTGGTATTGAGGCTGTTATCCCTGATGATCTTGATCAAGGCATCCTCGAGCGGACGGCTGCCGGCCGCGCCGCAGCCATTGGCGATCGCCTGGGCATTGTTCCAGGTCGGGTTCTTGGTTTCGGGATAGACGAGGCTGGACCGCCCGGTCTCCTTGCTCTTGACCTTGGCGATGTCGATGACGTCCTGGAAGCTGATGATCGAGAGCTTGCCGTTGAAGACTTTCGGCCGCTCGTTGGCCGCGTCATAGGTGGTGCCGCCGATCCATTGCTTCAGCTCGGCCATGGTGAAGTCGCTGATCGACCAATCGTTGGTATGATCCTCGCCGTCCACGATCAGCGACTTCAGCACCGACTTGGGATCGGCCGGGTCGCTGAGATCCGTCAGGTAGTCGGCAGGCACGCCGGTGGCCGACGGGGCCTTGACGCGCACACCGGGCACGGTGCGCTTGCGGGCGGCGACGGCCGCATTGGTCTTCGCCACCTCGGCAATGTTGGTGTTGTCGCTCAGCCAGGGGTTATGACGCACGACCAGAACGCAATCCTTGGTCAGGTGCAAATCCTCTTCGAGTGCATCGGTCCCGAGCGCCGCGGCGAGGTCGTACGACGCCTCGGTCTCTTCAGGTACCAGGCCCGGCAAGCCGCGATGGCCAAGGACCAGTGGCGCCTTTCCATCGACGGTCAGGAAGGGCTTGGCGCTGGCCGGCGCCGGGCCGGACTGTGCAAAGGCCATCGACAGCGGCAGCACTGCCGCGCCGAGCAGCATCGCTGCGACACTCATTGTCCGTCCTGAACGACTGTTCCGCATCACCAAGCCTCCGTCTTTGCCCGGCATCGCTTCGAATGCCGCGGGCGCCGAACCGGATACGGTCGGCGCTGTCGTATTGTCTCAAGACTCTGACAGACGGATGACGACGGAGAGGGCAGCGCAAAGTTGCGCCACCCTCTCCTACCCCATCAGATCTTGCCCGATCGGATCTAGCCCGATCAGAAGAAGCCAAGCTTCTTCGGGCTGTAGCTGACCAGGAGATTCTTGGTCTGCTGGTAGTGATCGAGCATCATCTTGTGGGTCTCGCGACCGACGCCCGACTGCTTGTAGCCGCCGAACGCGGCATGCGCAGGATAGGCATGGTAGCAGTTGGTCCAGACCCGGCCGGCCTGGATGGCCCGGCCGAAGCGGTAGCAGCGGTTGGCATCGCGACTCCAGACGCCGGCTCCCAAGCCGTAGAGCGTGTCGTTGGCGATCGCGAGCGCTTCGTCATCGGTCTTGAAGGTTGTGACCGAGACGACGGGACCAAAGATCTCCTCCTGGAAGATTCGCATCTTGTTGTGGCCCTCGAACACCGTCGGCTGGACGTAGAAGCCGCCGGACAGATCGCCGCCGAGCTCGGCACGGCCGCCGCCGGCCAGCACCTTGGCGCCCTCCTGCTTGCCGATGTCGATATAGGAGAGGATCTTGGCGAGCTGCTCGCTGGATGCCTGCGCGCCGATCATGGTGTCGGCCGCACGCGGATCGCCCTGCTTGATCGCGGCGACGCGCTTCAGCGCCCGCTCCATGAAGCGGTCGTAGATGTCGGCGTGGACAATCGCCCGGCTCGGACAGGTGCAGACCTCGCCCTGGTTCAGCGCGAACATCACAAAACCTTCGATCGCCTTGTCGAAGAAGTCGTCGTCCTCGGCGGTGACGTCGTTGAAGAAGATGTTCGGCGACTTGCCGCCGAGCTCGAGCGTGACCGGGATCAGGTTCTGGCTGGCATATTGCATGATCAGCCGGCCCGTGGAGGTCTCGCCGGTGAAGGCGATTTTCGCGATCCGCGGGCTGGACGCGAGCGGCTTGCCGGCTTCGAGGCCAAAGCCATTGACGATGTTGAGGACGCCGGGCGGCAGGAGATCGCCGATGATCTCGGCCCAGACCATGATCGAGGCCGGGGTCTGCTCGGCCGGCTTGAGCACGACGCAATTACCGGCGGCGAGCGCCGGCGCGAGCTTCCAGCACGCCATCAGCAGCGGGAAGTTCCAGGGGATGATCTGGCCGACCACGCCGAGCGGCTCGTGGAAATGATAGGCGATGGTGTCGTGGTCGATCTCGCCGATCGAGCCTTCCTGTGCGCGCACCACGCCGGCGAAATAGCGGAAATGATCGATCGCGAGTGGCAGGTCGGCGGCGCGGGTCTCGCGGATCGGCTTGCCGTTGTCCCAGGTCTCGGCAATCGCAAGACGCTCCAGATTCTCTTCCATCCGGTCGGCGATCCGGTTCAGGATCGCGGCGCGCTCGGCGACGCTGGTGCGTCCCCAGGCGCCCTTGGCGGCGTGCGCCGCATCGAGGGCGGCATCGACGTCCTGCGCATCGGAACGCGCGATCTTGCAGACGATCTGGCCGTTCACCGGCGAGGCGTTGTCAAAGTACTTGCCGGAGATTGGCGCGACGAATTTGCCGCCGATGAAATTGTCATAGCGTTCGGCGAAGGGAACCTGGGTGACGCCGAGGAATTCCACCTTGTTCATTGATCACTCCCGATGTTTGCTGTTTGCGCAATTCGTCGCGTGTTCACGACTTGCGCCGACGATGTCGCGGGAGCGTTTTCCTGTCAGCCCGGGCGGGAGCGATGTCCGGGGTAACCTGTCGCAGTTCTGCGACAGTCATGGGCGAGGCAAGCGCCCTCAGTGCTTCAGCTCGAACCGCTTGAGCTTCCTGTGCAGCGTGGCGCGACTGACGCCGAGCGCCTTGGCGGCGGCCGAAACATTGCCGCCCGCGCGCAGCAGCGCCCGCTGCAACACCGCGCGCTGGCCGCCCGCAAGCTGGTCATGCGCGGGTTCGCCGCCGAGGAGGTCAGCCGCGGGCACCGGCTGCAAGGGACGACCGGGCGCAACACCTAATCCCACCCGCGCGGACCGGGTCGCGCCGATCACGAGATCATCCGCATCGACCGCGACGAGGCCGCCGGCCTGGCCGTCGGCGCCTTGCGTCAGCACGATGCGGGCATGGGCGAAGGCGCGGCGAAACAGATCAGCCTCGATTCGCCTCGCCGCCTCACCTGCCGCGAGCGCGATCAGATTGGAAAACGCATCGGTCCGGTCGGCGCGGCAGGAGGAGACATCGAGCACGCCCGCAAACGCCGCCTCGTGGTCGTAGATTGGAACGGCGGTGCAGCTCAGAAGCGTGTTGCGGGTGAAGAAATGCTGGTCGCGGTCGATCGTCAGCGGGCGCTGCTCGACGACGCAGGTGCCGATGCCGTTGGTGCCTTCATGCTCCTCGCTCCAGAGCGCGCCGGTCCACAGGCCCCAGGCTTGGAACGTCGCATCGTCCACCGCCGTGCCGCGGCGGTCGACCGGCACGCCCGCACCGTCGGCCAGCAGCACGCAGCAGCCGCTCGCGCCGACCGCCTGATAGAGCCTGTCCATCGCGCCTCGCGCGGCGGCGAGCAGCGGCCCGACGCGCTCGCGCGCCTGCCGCAACTCGACATCACTCAGCCGCATCGGCGCGCTGCGGCCGGCGGGATCGAGATGATGCAATCGGGACGAACGGCGCCATGAGGCCACCAGCGCAGAGCGCGCGGCCTGGCCCGACGCAATGGCGGCCTCGACGCGGGCCGCGTGATGCCGGGACATTGGCCCATTCATCACTGTTTCCTCCGGGTGGCAGTCTAGGCTGCGCCGGCACGGCCCGGTTGATCTGCGTCAACTCAGGCCGACGGCGGCAGAAGCCATGGGGCCGTTGCTGCGTTGCCGTCAAGGCGGCAGCCCGGTTCCAAGCCTAAGACTTTCGGTAGAATTGCTACACGGTCGTCGGATTTCGGCAGCGGCTTTCGATGCCGGTTTCGAATGCTGCGGAAAGCGCTACTTCGCCGGGATCATCCGAACGAGATCGTGCGGATTGACATAGTCGAGCTGATAGCGCGCCCGCTCGTCCAGCATGTCAGGATCGATCCGCGACGTCCGCAGCAGCGACACGCGCTGCTCGCTCTTCGCGCGCTCGCGCTTGAGCTGGGCGAGCTCGCTCGTCAGCGCGATGATCTCCTGGTCGAGTTCCTGGCGGGCGTTGAGACCGTATTTGCCGGTGTAGGCGTTGACGCCGAAATAGCCGACGATAGCGGCCGCCATCGCATAGAGGGCAAGGCCGGTCAGGATCGATTTCAGGCGCGCGCGGGAGACCATCCTGGGAAGATGCGGCAGGTTGGTTAAGGGAGTGCTAATCGCTTCCCCCTTCGCGTTCCAATCGCTACCCCCAGCCGTCATGCCCGGCCTTGTGCCGGGCATCCACGTTCTTCGTCACCACGAGCCAAGAAGTGGATGGCCGGGACATCTAGCGCGAAGACGCGCTTCGCGCTTTTGCCCGGCCATGACGAAGAAAGACCTCAGCCGTGGTGTTTGGCCACGTGCGCAGCAAACGCGTCGATATAGGCCTGGAGGACGGGCTTCAGAGATTCCTTGGTCAGGTTCCCCTCCGCATCGAAGGCATCGCCGACCGCGTTCAGATAGATCTCCGGCTGCTGCAGGATCGGGCCGGCAATGCCCGGCAGGATGTTCTGCAGCGTCTTGGCGGCGCTGACGCCACCGAGCGGGCCCGGCGAGTTCGAGATGATGCCGACCGGCTTGCCGTTGAACGAGCTCTTGCCATAGGGGCGCGAAGCGACGTCGATGGCGTTCTTGAGCACACCCGGGATGGCGCGGTTGTATTCGGGGGTGACGAAGATGACGCCGTCCGACTTTTGCAGCTTCTCGCGGAAGGCCAGCCAGTCCGCTGGCGGCGCGCCCTCGAGGTCCTGGTTAAAGAACGAGATGCCTGCCAGCGTGACGACCTCGAGCTTGAGCGAGGCCGGCGCGAGCTTTGCGATCGCATTGGCGATCTTCAGCGAAAAGCTGTCCTTGCGCAGGCTGCCGGCGATCACGACGATGTTGTAGGCCATGGATTGTCCTTGGGGGCTTGAGCGGAAGTTCCGGGGCGGCACTTAAGCGATCCGGGTCGATGGATGCAAGTGCATGAACCGGTCCTGTTTGGAAACGCTGAGTTTCTCGAAAGCAGATGGTCGCTACGATCCAAAAACAATCAGGCCGCCCGAAGGCGGCCTGATGTTTCTCGCAAACCCCTGGCCCGGTTCAGATCGTCGGATTCCAGGCCGACGGGAGCGCCGTCCTTCTCGACATGCCCCACCGATGGGAAGGTGAAGTGGAAACCGATCACGGTCGCCTTCTCGGCCGCCGCCATGTCATAGAATTTGTGGCGGGTGGCCT
Organism: Bradyrhizobium sp. Mp27; assembly: GCF_029953005.1. Classification (NCBI taxonomy): domain Bacteria; kingdom Pseudomonadati; phylum Pseudomonadota; class Alphaproteobacteria; order Hyphomicrobiales; family Nitrobacteraceae; genus Bradyrhizobium; species Bradyrhizobium sp. Mp27. Next base: position 19,952 of record NZ_JASAUS010000033.1, read on the forward strand.
GCGCCAGCGCGGCGTCGTTGTCGAACGCCACATGCCAATCCGGATTGCGCAGGAAGAACTCCGGAATGTTGGTGACGTCAGACTGGATCAGCACCTTCTTGTCGCCAGAGGCTACCGCGAACGAGGTATGACCCGGCGTATGGCCGGGCGTCGCGATCGAGGTGATGCCCGGGGCGACCTCCTTGCCCCACTCGTATTTCGTGACCTTGGATTCGAGGCCGGCAAAGGTCTTCTTCACGTTGGCGAAGTAGTTCTTCGTCATGTCGTTCGGAGCCTTGGCCGCGTTCTCGTCGCTCGCCCAGAACTCCCAATCCTTCGCCGGCACCATGATCTCCGCATTCGGGAACGCGAGCGCGCCGTCGGCGAGACGAATGCCGTTGGTGTGATCAGGATGGAGATGCGACAGCAGCACGACGTCGATGTTCTTCGGGTCGACGCCGGCAGCGGCGAGGTTCTGCAGCGTCCGGCCGACCGCGCCCTTGCTCGGCTCGAGATTGGCAACGCCGTTGCCGGTGTCGATCAGGACCAGCTTCGAGCCGGTGTTGATGAGCTGCGGATTGAACGGCACCGTGACCATGCCCTTCGGCATGTACGCCGCCTCACCTGCGGCCAGCGCTTCCTCCTTCGGCAGGTTGACCACGAACTTGTCCGGCATCGGGAAGGTGCGCGCGCCGTCGTTGATCGAGGTGCACTCGTAGCTGCCGACCTTGTAGCGATAGAAGCCCGGCGCCTGCGCCCCGCTTGGCGGCACCGAGGCACTGGCAGTGGTCGCTCCAAGTCCGGTTACGGACGCCGCGCCAATAGCGGCCGCGCCCGCGAGCAGGTCGCGGCGATTCAGATCAGTCATGGAAGTGTCCCCTTCTATGCTTGCGGTTGCCCCGCTTTCAATTGCGGCGCGAATGTTCCCCCGCTTCGCTCAGAAGGCAAGTCCTTCTTTGGATGGTGTGCCGCGGCACATCACGAAGATTTATTCGGGTTGATGAGGAATTTTTCGCCGGTGGCCCGTTTGGCGTAGACTGCGATGTTGGCGGGATCGAGCGCCTCCTGAAGCGACACCACCTTGGTGTAGTGGCTGGCGAAGGTCGTCTTCAATTCGTCGACGACGCGCTGGCGCAGCCTGGCTCCGTCCGCCTGCCCGATCTTCATCAGGAACGGAAACAGCAGCCAGCCGCCGACGCCCCAGGCCATGCCGAAGCCGCGGGGCAGCTCGATCGGGCGGATGTCGAGCGCGCCGTAGACGTAGACCTGCTTGTGCACGTTGGAGCCGTAGCGGCTGTATTCCTTGGCGGTCTTGTTGATCGCGGCTTCCATGCAGTTGAGGATGTCGCCGGCCAGCTTGCCGCCGCCGATGGCATCGAAGGCGATGGTGGCGCCGGTCTCGACCAGCGCATTGGTGAGATCGCCGAGGAAGCTCGGTGCGGTGGAATCGACGACGTATTTGGCGCCGATCTTGTGCAGGATGTCGGCCTGCTCCTTGCTGCGCACGATGTTGACCAACGGAATGCCGTCCTTGATGCAGATCCTGTTCAGCATCTGGCCGAGATTGGAGGCGGCCGCGGTGTGCACCAGCGCCTTGTGCCCCTCGCGCCGCATGGTCTCTGTCATGCCGAGCGCGGTCAGCGGATTGACGAAGCAGGAGGCGCCTTCCGCCGGGGTGGTGCCAGCCGGCAGCGGCAGGCACTCGCGCACTTTCAGCGTGCGGTACTGCGCGTACATCGCGCCGCCGATCATGGCGACGGTCTTGCCCATCAATGCCTTCGCGGCATCGGACGAGCCGGTCTTGATGACGACGCCCGCGCCTTCGTTACCAACCGGCATGGACTCGTCGAGCCGGCCGGCCATCGCCCGCATCGCGCCCTCCGGCACCTTCGCGGTGATGACAGGAGCGTCCTTGCTGCCGGACGCCTTCGCCGTGCTCATATCGGCCGCGCCGACGAGGAGGCCGAGGTCGGACGGGTTGATCGGCGCCGCCTCGACGCGGACGACGACCTCGTCCGCGGCGGGCTCGGGGGTCGGCACGTCGACGAGCGCGATTTCGAGCTCTCCGCTGGTCTTGATCAGCGAACGCAGTTGCAGTCCGGTCTTGCCGTCGCTCATGTCGATCCTCCCTGTCCTTGCCAGAGCGCCGGCTTATGCCAGCGCCTTCAGTGCCGCCTTGCCGCCGTAGAGTGCCTGCTTGCCGAGCTGTTGCTCGATGCGCAGGAGCTGATTGTATTTGGCGGTGCGGTCGGAACGCGCAAGGGAGCCGGTCTTGATCTGCCCGCAATTGGTGGCGACCGCGAGGTCGGCGATGGTGGAATCCTCGGTCTCGCCGGAGCGGTGCGACATCACCGAGGTATAGCCGGCCTTGTGCGCCATCTCGACGGCAGCGAGCGTCTCGGTCAGCGTACCGATCTGGTTGACCTTGATCAGGATCGAATTGGCGCGGCCGGCCTTGATGCCTTCGGCCAGGCGCTTGACGTTGGTGACGAAGAGATCGTCGCCGACCAGCTGGCACTTCTTGCCGATGAGGTCGGTGAGCTCCTTCCAGCCGTCCATGTCGTCTTCCGACATGCCGTCCTCGATGGTCACGATCGGATAGCGCGACACCAGGTCCGCGAGGTACTTGGCCTGCTCGGAGATCGAGCGGGTCTTCCCCTCGCCTTCATAGACGTACTTGCCGTCCTTGAAGAACTCGGTCGAGGCGCAGTCGAGGCCGATCACGATGTCGGTGCCGGCCTTGTAGCCCGCCTTGCCGATCGCGTTCATGACGAATTCGAGCGCGGCGTCCGCCGACGGCAGGTTCGGGGCGAAACCGCCCTCGTCGCCGACATTGGTGTTGTGGCCGGCCTTCTTCAGCTCGGACTTCAAGGTGTGGAACACTTCCGCGCCGTAGCGCAGGCCCTCGGCAAAGGACGACGCGCCGACGGGAAGGATCATGAACTCCTGGAAGTCGATCGGATTGTCGGCATGCACGCCGCCATTGATGATGTTCATCATCGGCACCGGCAACAGCCGCGCCGAGGTGCCGCCGACGTAACGATAGAGCGGCATGTCGAGCGAGTTCGCGGCAGCCTTGGCGCAGGCGAGCGAGACGCCGAGGATGGCGTTGGCGCCCAGCCGGCTCTTGTTCGGCGTACCGTCGAGGTCGATCATGATCTGGTCGATCTGGGCCTGCTGCTCGACATCGAGGCCGCTCAGGGCCTCGAAGATCTCGCCATTGACGGCGCCAACCGCCTTGGTGACGCCCTTGCCGAGATAGCGGGCCTTGTCGCCATCGCGCAGTTCCACCGCCTCATGGGCGCCTGTGGAGGCGCCGGACGGCACCGCGGCACGGCCGAGCGCACCATCTTCCAGCACGACGTCGACCTCGACGGTGGGATTGCCACGGCTGTCGAGAATTTCGCGGCCGATGATGTCGATGATGGCGGTCATGATGTGCACTTCCGTTCGTTAGGGCTGATCGGTGCCGGGGGTCTTACACGGGCCGCAAGCAAATGTGAACGCTTGGACGGCGTGCTTCGACTGACGCGTGAGCGGGCTCGGACTATCCTTGAAGTCGCCTGCTCTGCGCGTCCAACCTCAATCTGAAACAGTCGGGGTAACGCCATGAACCGCCGCCAGTTTCTTGCCTCGAGCACCGCCCTCCTCGCCGTCCGCCCAAGTTTTGCGCAGGAAGGCCTGTTCCGGACGAAATATTTCCCCATCAGCGCCGGCATCGGCCTGCACGACCTCGCCCCCGCTCGCGACGGCACGGTCTGGTTCACGGCGCAGGGCAAGGGCATGCTGGGCAGGCTCGACCCCCGGGATGGCAGTTTCAAGACAGTCAGCCTCGGTCAGGGCGCAGCACCACACGGCGTGACGATCGGCCCCGACGGTGCCCCCTGGATCACCGAGGGCGGCCAGAACGCGATCGCCCGGGTCGATCCCGGCGATCTCAAGGTCACGCTGTTCCGCCTTCCCGAAAAATTCGCTTCCGCCAATCTCAACACCGGCGTGTTCGACAAGGAAGGCACCTACTGGTTCACCGGCCAGTCCGGCTATTACGGCCGGCTCAAGCCGGGATCGGGCGAGATGGACGTGTTCAGGGCGCCCAGGGGTGTTGGCCCCTACGGCATCGCGGTGACGCCCAAGGGTGAGGTCTGGTACGCCTCGCTGGCCGGCAGCCATATCGCGAAGATTGATCTTGCGACCGGCAATGCCGCCATCGTCGAGCCGCCGACGCCGAGCCAGGGGGCGCGGCGGGTCTGGTCAGATTCGATGAGCCGGATCTGGGTCAGCGAGTGGAACAGCGGTCACGTCTCGGTGCACGATCCCGCCAACGGCTCCTGGAAAACCTGGAAGCTGCCGGGCGATCGCCCCCGCACCTATGCCGTCTATGTCGACGACAAGGACAAGGTCTGGCTGACGGATTTCTCCGCCAATGCCATCGTCCGCTTCGATCCCACGACCGAACGGTTCAACGTTTTCGCCAGCGACAAGGCCAATGCCAATGTGCGCCAGCTCGACGGTCGCCCGGGCGAACTGTGGGGCTGCGAGTCCGGCAACGACCGGATCGTCATGATCCAGACGATCGCGGTTGGTTGACGACGGCGTCATTTGCGTCCATCCCGGCATCCTCTGGAGCGCGATCTTATCGCGCTCCGGTTTTTAGTTGAGCATGATCTTTCGGAAAACCGGTGCCCACTTTTCCGGATCATGCTCGAACAGGATGTGACGACGATGGCGAAGAAATCCCTCCAGCTCGGCCGCGCGGTCGAATGGCCGCACACACCGGAAGAAGCCCAGCTCGACCGCGTGCCCAATCCGCAAAAGGGCACGGACTATCTGGTGCGCTTCACCGTGCCGGAATTCACCTCGCTGTGCCCGGTCACGGGACAACCGGATTTCGCGCATCTGATGATCGACTACGCGCCCGGCCCGTGGCTGCTGGAGTCGAAGTCGCTCAAGCTCTACATCGCGAGCTTCCGCAATCACGGCGCATTCCACGAGGATTGCACCGTCATGATCGGCAAGCGCATCGCGAGCGAGATCAAGCCGAAGTTCCTGCGCATCGGCGGCTACTGGTATCCGCGCGGCGGGATCCCGATCGACGTGTTCTGGCAGACCGGCCGCGTGCCGAAGGGATTGTGGGTGCCGGAACAAGGCGTCGCACCGTATCGCGGGCGGGGTTAGTTGGAGACGAATGACGATGACATCGATATCAGCAACATTCCGCAACATCGCCTTCGGCGTTCTAACCGTCCTGTGGCTGACCGGCGCGGCCGAAGCTGCCGAGGTCCATGTGATGATCTCGGGCGGATTGACGGCTGCCTACAAGGCGCTCGTGCCGGAATTCGAAAAGGCCACCGGCAACAAAGTGCTGACGGAATATGGGCCGTCGATGGGGACGACCACCAATGCGATCCCGGTCCGGCTGGAGCGCGGCGAACCCGCCGATGTCCTGATCATGGTGGGCTATGCCCTCACCGACCTCGCCGGCAAGGGCAAGGTCGTGGCCGGCAGCCAGGTCGACCTCACCAGATCACCGATCGGCGTTGCCGTGAAATCGGGTGCGCCGAAGCCGGATATCGGCTCGGTGGAGGCGGTCAAGCGCGCGCTGCTGGCGGCGAAGACGATCGCCTATTCCGATAGCGCCAGCGGTGTCTACGTCTCGACCGAGATGTTCGACAAGCTCGGCATCGCCGACGTCATGAAGGACAAGGCACGAAAGATTCCGGCAACGCCGGTCGGCGAGATCGTCGCGCACGGCGAGGCCGAGCTAGGCTTCCAGCAGATCAGCGAGCTGAAGCCCGTGAAGGGCATCGATATCGTGGGACCGCTGCCGAACGAATTGCAGAAGATCACGATCTTCTCGGCCGGGATCGCGGCCGGTTCGAAGGAGCCCGAGGCCGGCCGTGCCCTCATAAAATTCCTCGCCTCCCCCGCCGCACGCGAAGCGATCATCGCAAGCGGGATGGAGCCGATCCCGGCGGGGGGCGCGAATTGAGGCAGGCCTACTCCACGCGCTGCTCCTGATACGCCCTCAACAGATTGGCTTCGCCACTCTTAGTCAATCGGAGGCTGCTGAGGTCTTCTTGACCGGACCGAGATCGCGCGCCGGATAGTTGGCGCCGGATTCGACGATGTGTCGTCGCACTGCTGCAACGAGCGCGGCGAGATCGCGAGACTCGATCGCATCGACGATCTCGACATGGTGTGCCGCACTTCTCTGCAGCTCGGCGTTCGACGGCCACAAAGCAATCGGCCCTGGTCTGGCGCGATTTCTGATCTCCACGATGAGGCTGGCGAGCGATTGGTTCGCTGCATGGCGATAGATCTCGTCGTGAAAGGCTGCGTTGGTATTTGCCTGATCCGCCTTGCTGCCGCGCGCCACAGCATCTTCGAAGATTTGCTGAGCCTGCTTGATCTTCTTGAGTTCGTCGGGGCCGATATTCGGTAGCGCCTGCGTGGCCGCTTCAACCTCGAGCAGCGTGCGGATCGCCAATATCTCGCGAACGACGTTCAAGTCGGGTTGTGCGACCCGGTATCCGCGATTGTCGACATGCGTCACCATCCCGCTTGCGGCAAGCTGGGTCAGCGCACTCCGGACGTCAAACCGTTTGGCAGCGAAGGCTTCTTCCAGGTCGATCTGGCGCAACCATTCGCCGGGCCGGTAGTCGCCTTGCAGGATGGCGGCACCGATTTCCGCCGCCAACAGCCTCTTCTGCTCCTTCCGTACTTTCATGGCTGCTTCCCTTTTTGGAGCGCTTGACTTGCCAAGACCATTTGCGCACAAATTGGCGCCAATAAATGCGCATAACAAATCGCGGCGGCCGGAGGAACAGTAGATGTCAGGCATCGATCGTAGAAGCTTAATGGTGATGTCGGTTCTCGGCGCCACGATGGGGCTCCGGGGCACGGCCCAGGCGGCGCCGAACGGGTATCCCGAGAATTATCAGAAGATCATCGACGACGCCCATAACGAGGGCAGCCTCCTCATTTACTCGATCATGTCGCCGGAAAACTGGCGTCCCGTGATCGAGGGCTTCAACAAGCTCTCCCCGAAGATCAAGGTCGAGACCCTGGATCTCCCGGCCTCCCGCGAGAGCTTCGAGCGATATCTGGCCGAGCGGAGCACCAACAGCCGCACCTGCGACCTCATCGCGACGGCCGATCCGGGCGGATGGATCGATTTCCAGGAGCGCGGTGAAGTCCTCGACTACGTCTCGCCTGAGGCGAAGGCCTGGCCGGATTGGTCAAAGCCGTTTCCCGGCGTCTACACCGTCTCGTCCGACCCCATGGCGCTGATCTGGAACAACACGCTGGTGGCCGACGGCAAGCGTCCCAAGACACTTGCCGAGTTCGTCGAGCTTGCGGTCGCAAACGAGAAGACCTGGCGCAACCGCATCACCAGCTACGGCGTGCATCAAACGACTTTCGGCTACGGCATCAGCTACGCGTTCGTGAAGAAGCACGGCGAAAAGGCCTGGGACTGGTTCGCCCAACTTGCAAAGCTTTCGCCCCGATTCGAGCGTTCCGGCGGCCCAATGACCGAGAAGGTCACCTCCGGCGAATACACCATGGGCTTCTTCGTTTCGGCCATCACCTTCTGGCCGCGCCTGAACGATCCGGCGCGGGCAAAGATCCTCGGCTGGAGCTTCATCGGAGACGGTCAGCCGGTCGTGCTGCGTGGCATCGCGATTCCGAAGGGATCGAAGAACGTCAACGCAGCAAAACTGATGCTCGACTACGTCGTCTCGGAGGACGGTCAGCGCGCATTCGGACGGGGCGGCCTGACGCCGGCACGCCCCGGTGTGAAGCCGGGCGACGGAATTCGCCACACCTACTCGTCGATCGTGGAAGCCGTCGGCGAGCAGAACATCTGCTACATCGGCTACGATCGGGACGCGGTGCGGGACTACGACAGCTTCCTCGCGCGCTGGAAAAAGACCTTCAATGTCGCTTGACGCAAGCAGCGCGCTGGGGTCGTCGGCCGCGGACGCTTTGCCGAAGCCGCTGCCCGGCCGCGATACCGTCATCCAGTACGGCATGGCGCTGCTGACAATCGTCCTGATCGCAGCGCCTCTCCTGCCCGTTCTCTATCAATCTTTCCTGGATCGTGCGCTCTACGATTCCGGCCAGCAACTGACGCTGGGCAATTTCGGGCGCCTGCTTCGCACCGACGGCTTCGCGCTCGTCATCTGGAACACGTTCGTGTTCGCCACCCTCACCACCGTGATTTCGCAGACGCTGGGCACGCTGGCGGCGGTGCTGTTCGGCCGCACCGACATGCCGTTTGCGCGGCTGTTTGGCGAGCTCTTCCTGTGGCCGATCTATCTCTCGGCGCTGGTATTGTCGTTCGGCTGGTACACGATCTACGGACCGGCCGGCTACCTCACGCTTCTGGTTCAGTCGATCTTCGACGGCGCGCCCTGGAATCTCTACTCGCTGCCGGGCATGGCGATGATCGCAGGCGTCTCGCAAGCACCGGTCGCCTACATCTACTGCATGTCGTCGGCCTCGATCACCGATCCGACTTTGGAGGAAGCCGCGCGCGTGACCGGCGCCGGCACCTTGAGGACCTTGTGGCGGATCACGCTGCCGCTCCTCATGCCGGCGATCGCCTATAGCGCAGTGCTCAATTTCACGGTGGGACTGGAGCTGCTCGCAATTCCGCTGGTGTTCGGAGATCCCGCCGGCATCACTGTGCTGACCACGTTCCTCTACAACAACGGCGTGGCGTCGGCCCGCCCCGATCACGGGCTGGTGGCAACGGCTGCCGTGCTGATGCTTGCCGTCGTCTGCGTGCTGGTGTGGCTACAAGGACGCTTGCTCGGCAATACAAGACGCTTCGTCACGCTCGGCGGCAAGGCCACGCGACCGCGCCCTTTCCGCCTGAACAGCCTGCGCTGGCCGCTTTGCATCGTCTCGGCGATCTACATCACCGCAACCGTCGTGATGCCGATCGGCGCGCTGCTGCTGCGCGCCTTCACCAGCCTGCTGTCGCCGATGGTGCCGATCAGCGAGGTGCTGACGCTCGGCAACTTCGCCAACATGCTCGAATACCCGGTCTACCCGCGTTCGATCTGGAACTCGCTGATCGTCAGTTCGGTCGGTGGCGTCGTCGCCACTGCGATGGTCGCCCTGATCGCCATCATCGTACTGCGGTCCGACTTCCGCTGGCGTGGCGCGCTACACTACATCGCGCTGTTTCCCCGTGCCGTGCCCGGCGTCGTCGCCGGCATCGGTTTCTTCTACGCGTTTGCGCTCGTGCCTGGCCTGGGCGGCCTCCGAAACACGATCTGGATTCTGGTTGCCGCCTTCACGATGCACTTCATTCCTGTGGGGCTCGGTGCGGTTGCTCCGATGTTGTTGCAGATGAGCCCGGATTTCGATCGCGCCGCCCGTACGCAGGGCGCGGACTGGTGGACGACGAGCCGGCGCATCGTTTTGCCTTTATTGCGGCCGGCACTCGTTGCCTGCTTCATCATCCTCTTCATCACGTTCTTCAAGGAATACACGACAGCGATCTTCCTGTTCGCACCCGGCAGCGAAGTGATCGGGACCACGCTGCTCCAGGCATGGACGCAGGGCGAGGTCGGTCTGGTGTCCGCGCTGGCGACCATCCAGATCCTGGTGATCGGCGTCTGTGTCACGGCGGCGCGCGCTTTTCTCGGAGTGAAGCTTTATGGCTGAGTTGCTGATCGAGAACCTGCACAAGCGGTACGGACCGGTCAAAGCGATCGACGACGTCAACATCCACGTTGCCGATGGCGAGTTCGTCACGCTGCTGGGGCCGTCAGGGTGCGGCAAGTCAACAACGCTCGGCGCCATTGCCGGACTGGATCAACCGACGAGCGGACGTATCCGCGTGGGCAACAAGACCTATTTCGACGGAGAAAAGGGAATCTTCCTGCCGCCGGAAGCGCGCCATTGCGGGCTCGTGTTCCAGAGCTACGCTTTGTGGCCACACATGACGGTCTATGACAACGTCGTGTTTCCGCTCAAGCTGCGCAAGGTATCGACCGCCGACTGCAAGCGCCGCGTCGAGGAGAGTCTCGCTCTCGTCGAGATGGAGCGCTTTCAGGACCGCTATCCGCATCAGCTCTCGGGCGGCCAGCAGCAGCGTGTCGCGCTCGCGCGAACGTTGGTCTACCAGCCCGAAATCCTCCTGCTCGACGAGCCCCTGTCGAATCTCGACGCAAAGCTGCGCGATCGCGCCCGGACCTGGCTTGCCGAACTGCGCACGCGCCTCGGCCTGACGACGATCTACGTGACGCACGACCAGGTCGAAGCGCTGGCTCTGTCCGACCGCATCGTGGTCATGAATGGCGGCCGCATCAGCCAGATCGGGTCGCCCCAAGAGATCTACACGCGGCCGGCAGACAGTTTCGTCGCCGACTTCATCGGAACGACCAATTTCCTGAACGGCGACGTGGTCGGGGCGCCCGACGGCGACGGACAGACACTGGTCAGTCTCGCCATGGTCAGCGCGTTCTGATCAAGTCCGACAGACGTCCATCCCTCGGCGACAAGGTCACGTTTGCCTATCGCCCCGAGCAGATGCGCCTGGCGGCGGCCAACGATCAGGCGATCGGAGGTTCGATCGTTGAAGCCGACGTGGTCAGCCATTCCTATGTTGGCGGCCGATGGCAAATCGGATTGAGCGTCGGCGGAAATCAGATCCGCATCGAAACCCAGGAGGCAACGACTGACCGCCAGTTGCGCCTGTGGCTGCCTGTCACCGGCGGCATCCTGTTTACAGAACGGAACCATGGCAAATCCCACTGACGCCACCTCTCCCGAAAGCGGACTGCATCAGGCCGACTACACCCCCGGTGTCCGCGGCCCGCTGACAGGGCTCCGCGTCATCGACCTCTCGAGGCTGGTCGCAGGCAATCTGCTCACCCAGCATCTCGCCGACTTCGGCGCCGACGTCATCAAGGTCGAGCCGCGCGAAGGCGATACGCTGCGCGGCTGGCGCACCAAGGGTGTCGAAACCAACTGGAAGATCCATTCGCGCAACAAGCGCAGCATCTGCCTGGAATTCCGTCACGACGAAGCGGTGCCGCTGATCCGCAAGATGATTCCCGGCGCCGCGATGCTGGTCGAGAGTTTCCGTCCCGGCACGCTCGAGCAGATGGGGCTATCGCCGGAGGAACTGCTGCGGCTAGAGCCCAAGCTCGTGATCGTTCGCATATCGGGATGGGGCAGACCGGCCCCTATCATCGCCGGCCCGGCTTCGGGACATTGGTGGAAGGCTTTTCGGGCTTCGCCGAGATGAACGGCTTCCCCGATCGTGAGCCGGTATTGCCGCCTATGTATCTGGCCGATGCCCTGTCCGGTCTCACCGGAGCGTTCGCAGCCATGGCGGCGCTGCGGGAAGTCGAGATCAACGGCGGAAAGGGACAGGTGATCGACCTGCCGTTGCTCGACCCGATCGTCAACTCGCTCGGGCCCCAGGCGGCAAATTACCGTTTGACCGGCGTGGTCAAACCGCGCAGCGGGAGCCGCTCGAGCGGCTCGGTACCGCGCAATGTCTACCGCACGCTCGATGGCGGCTGGGTTTGCCTGTCGGCATCCACGCAAGGCATGGCGATGCGGGTGCTGCGTTCGATCGGCCGCCCGGAGCTCTGCGAGGATCCAAAGTTCAAGACCAACGAGCAGAGGCTCGTCCATGTCGCCGAACTCGACAAGATCATCGGCGATTTCATAGCGACACGAACGGTCGACGACAACGTCGCCTTCTTCGAGGCGGCCGAGGTCACGATCGGTCCGGTCAACGACACCGTCCGCTTGATGAACGATCGCCACGTGCAGGCCCGCGGACTGCTGGCCGACTATCCCGACGAGGACATGGGAACGTTCCCGATGCACGCCGTCCCGGTACGCCTGTCCGAGACGCCCGGAAGCATCCGGACGCCTGCGCCACGCCTCGGTCAGCACAGCCGCACCATCCTGGCCGAAGCCGGCCTCAGCCCTGACGACATCGATGCCGCCCTCGCCTCGGGCGTTGTGAAGGAAACCAGCACATGACAGTTGAACGAAAATTCCCGGTCTGGCGCTCTGCGCTGTTCGTACCCGCGAACGTCGAGCGGTTCGTGGTCAAGGCCGTCGAGCGCGGCGCGGACGCGCTGATCATCGATCTCGAGGACAGCGTGCCGCTGGCTGAAAAGGCCAATGCTCGAAAGCTGATCCCGGGCATCGTGAAGCGCTTTCGCGACACCGGAAGTTCGGATGTCATGGTGCGGATCAACCAGCCGCTCGAATTGGCGGTGCCCGATCTGGAAGCGGCTGTCATCGCCGGAGTGGACGCGATCAAGATCACCAAGGTCGAAGGCGCCGAGCATCTGCGTCTGCTCGACGAGATGGTGACCAGACTGGAGATCGAGCGCGGATTGCCCATCGGCAAGATCTGGTTTGTCGGCCTGATCGAGGCGCCCGGTCCTCTCTCGAGGGCTCACGAGATCGCGCGATCGATCCCGCGGCTGGCCGGCATTTCACTGGGTGCGGAAGATTATGCCACCGCCATCGGCGCCAAGCCGACGGAGGAAACCCTGTTGATGCCAAAGCAACAGGTCGTGCAGGCAGCCCGCGCCGCCGGCATCATGCCGCTCGGCACCATCGGCTCAGTCGCCGATTTCTCCGATCTGGAAGGATACACAAGGATAGTCAGGCGCTCCGCGGACTTTGGCTTCGTGGGCTCTGCCTGCATCCATCCGTCGCTGGTGCCGATCCTCAACGAGGGTTTCAGCCCCTCCGCGAAGGAGGTGGCCGACGCCGAGCGCGTCGTTGCGCTCAACAAGCAAGCGGCTGCCGAGGGACGTGCATCCTTTGCCATCGACGGCAAGATGATTGATATTCCGATCGTGCAGCGAGCCGAAGCGCTGCTCGAGCGCGCGCAAGCAATCGCCGGCCGCGCGCATCGCCCTCGTTGATTGTGGTCCCCCAGCGCGGCGCGAAGCGCTGTCTCTGGGGACCAAGGACGATTCGATAGAGCGCGCGCCAGCGCTTACGCCACCGCCCTCACCTTGCTGATGAAGCCGTCGACCTCCGACGTCAGCGAGGTCGACTGGCTCGACAGGTTGGCGGCGGCCTTCAGCACGCCGGACGCGGCGCGGCCGGTCTCGTTCGCGGCTGACGACACGGTTGCGATGTTGCGGGTGACGGTCGAGGTCGCTTCCGCCGTGTGCTGCACGGTGTTTGCGATCTCGGCGGTGGCCTTGTTCTGCTCCTCGATGGCGGCGGCGATGACGCGGTTGATGCTCGAGACCTCCTCGATGGTCTTGACGATGCCGTCGATCGCCGAGACCGCCTTCTGCGTCGCCCCCTGGATCTCCGTGATCTGGGCGCTGATCTCTTCGGTCGCCTTCGCCGTCTGGGAGGCCAGGTTCTTCACCTCGCTCGCCACCACCGCAAAACCTCTACCGGACTCGCCGGCTCGGGCTGCCTCGATCGTCGCGTTCAGCGCCAGAAGGTTGGTCTGGCCGGCGATCGAGGTGATGAGGCCGATGACCTCGCCGATGCGATCGGCGCCGTCGGCAAGCGCGCGCATGGTGCTGTCGGTTTCCTTGACGGTGACGACCGCCTGCTCGGTGGCCCGCGTCGCCTGCTCGACCTGACGGTTGATCTCGCGGATCGAGGCGTTGAGCTCCTCCGCCGCAGCCGCCACGGTCTGCACGCCGCCGCCGACCTGGTCGGCGAGCGTCGAGGCCGAGCCGGCCTGGGTCTGGGCCTCGGCTGCCGTGCCCGACATCGAGCGCGCGGTCGTCTCCAGCTCGCCCGAGGCGCTCGACAGCGTCTGTACCATCTGGCCGATGCGGCTCTCGAATTGCCGCACGAGGCCGGACAATTCGGATGCACGCTTCTCCTTGTCGGCGCGCTCGGCGGCCTGGTCGCCGGACAGGCGCTCGGCGTTGATCATGGCCTCCTTGAACACCTGGAGCGCCGCGGCCATGCGGCCGATCTCGTCGTTGCGGCCGAGGCCCGGCACCTCGCCGGCAAAATCATGCGCCGCGAAACGAGACATGACGCCGGTGATCGCGGTCAGCGGCCGGGTGACGCGGTTGCGCATCAGCATCAGCCCGCCGATGGTCAGCGCCAGCGAGGCCGGCACCAGCAGGCCGAACAGGATCAGGCTGAAGCGGGCGCGCGAGGCGCCCTCCTCGGCCCGCGAGATCATGTTGGCGAGCGCGGTTTGCGTGACGATGACGACATTGTTGGCGCCGACAAGCTGACGATCGCGGTAGTCGATGCCTGCGACGCCGGCGGGCTCGCCGGCGAGCAGCTTGGTCGCAATGGCATTACGTTCGTCGCTGAGCGCGCCGGAGATTTCCGGCTCGGCGTTACGGATCGCCTGCAGCAGCTCGGGCGAGGCCACATTCGGGCCGAGATCGCGCACGACCACCCAGGACTGCTGGATGCGGCCGCGCAGATCGGCGAAGGTGACGCCATCGGCGGCGGTCCAGGTCTTGTTGGCGAGGATCGAGGAGAACTGGATCAGAATGGTCTGGCCGGCATTGGCGCGGGCCTGCCAGGAGGCCTGCTTGGCGATCAGGAGGCGATCGACCACGGGGTCGATCAGCGTCATCGCGTTGTCGACATGGGCGGTGACGTCGCCGATCGCATCCATATAGGCGTCGCTGATCTTGGCCCAGCTCGGTTGCAGGTTCGCATCACGCGCCGCCTTCTCCTGCTTCAGCGCAGCGACCGCGCGCGGCCGCAACTCCTCCAGCTGCGCCCAGATGCCGCGGAGCTTGTCGAGCTTTTCGGCAAGACCGGGCGCTTCAGCGGAGGTGAGGCTCTGCAAGGCCTGCGCGTAATTCTTCTGCACCGCCGCTCGCTGCTCGGCGAGGCTGTTCATGACGCTGTCTGGCGCGGGGGCGGCCGACGCCAGATAGCTCAGCGTGTCACCGCGCTCCAGGCGGAAAATCACGAGCGTATTGGTCAGAGCGCGGCTGGCGACCGCGAGCGAGACGATGCGGTTGCTGTCCGAGTAGCGGGTGACCGCGAGCTTCAGCGCATAGGCACAGATGACGACGAGAACGAGACCGAGAGACCCAACCACCGCCCCGAGGATGCGGGCGACTGAACGCTGCTTTTGCATCGACTGATCCATATTGCTGCCAAGACGCGGTTCGCGGGCAATCTAAGGAGCGAACGATGAGATTTGATTTAAGATTGAACGGCTTTAGCTACCAATCTCTTCCGGGAAAATACGGAAATCGGTAGTTCGATACTCCCCTCAGACCCGTGCGTCCGAGGGTGCCCTCTGCTTGAGCAGCCGGGCGCAGACGAGACCCAGCACCATCATGATCGCGGCGCTCGCGAGCAGGGTCGGGACCTTGCCACCGTGCTGGAGGCCAAGGCCATAGGCGATCGGGCCGACGGTCTGCCCCATGAAGAAGAAGAACGAATGCAACGACATCGCCGTTGCCCGCGCCCCGATCGACAGCTCGCTGGCAAAGACCTGCAGGCAGCCGTGGATCATGTAGAAGCCCCAGCCCATCGCCAGCATGCTGGCGAATTGCAGCTTCCATCCGGGACCGAAGGCGAGCACGCCGAGCTGCAGTCCGACGAGGCCTGCGCCCGCAATCATCATGCCCCTGACGCCGAGCCACGGCAGGAACCGTGAGACTGTGAAAGTGTAGAACAGTCCGCCGATCGCAAAGCCCGCGATCACGATGCCCGCGATCGACGGCGACTTCTCGCCGAGATCGAACAGCAGCGCCGCGATGAACGGAAACAGGCCGAATACGCAGCAGCCCTCGACGAAGACCGCCGAGTAGCAGTAGCGCGTGTTGGGATTGGCGAAGATGGTCCGGTAGCCCTGCCGCAGGGCCTTCAGATCCGTCTTCGGCGGCGCCGTCAGCGCGGCACCGCGAAAGCCCGCGGCCACCGCAACGGCCGCGATCAGGCCGAGCGCGCCGAGCATCATGAGCACACCGCGCCAGCCGATGAGTTCACCGATGATGCCGGAGGCGGTCGCACCGAGCAGATTGCCGGTCATCGAACCTGCAAGCGTGCGGCCGATCGCGACCTGCCGCTTGGCGGGTGCGACGAGGTCGGCGGTCAGGCCGAGGGCGACCGGAAACACGCCACCGGAGGCGATACCGGCGAGGATGCGGCTCGCGAACAGGCCCGAGAACGTGGTCGCGACCGCGCCAAGAATGCAGGAGACGCCAAGCAGCGCCAGGCACAACGTCATCAACCGCGCCTTGCCGAACAGATCGGCAGCCGCTCCGATCACCGGCTGAACCAGCGCGTAGATCAAGGCGTAGCCGGCCGCGATGCTGGCGGCCGTCGTGATACTGATCGAAAAATCTTCCGCGACATGCGGCAGGACGGGATCGAGCGCGCGCGTGGACAACGCCGCCGAGAAGCTCGCGAGCGCGATGATATTGATCGCGGGCGGAAACTTCTGGTCGGACGACGGCCCGGTCGCAGGCTGGGACATCAGCGCGTTGTGCTTTTCGTCACCGCGTCGAATGCCATCAGCGTGCGGATCAGCCCTTCGAACTCGCGCAGCGGCACCATGTTGGGCCCGTCCGAGGGCGCGCGATCAGGGTCGGGATGGGTCTCGATGAAGACGCCGGCAACGCCGACCGCGACGGCTGCGCGCGCCAGCACCGGCACGAACTCACGCTCGCCGCCCGAGGACGTCCCCTTCCCGCCCGGCTGCTGCACCGAATGGGTGGCGTCGAAGATCACGGGCGCGCCGGTGGTGCGCGCCAGGATCGGCAGCGCGCGCATGTCGGAGACCAGCGTGTTGTAGCCGAACGAGGCGCCGCGCTCGGTGACGAGCACGTTGGGATTGTTCGCGGTCGTGATCTTGGTCACGACATTGGCCATGTCCCAGGGCGCGAGGAATTGCCCCTTCTTGACGTTGACGACCTTGCCCGTTGCGGCGGCCGCCAGCAGCAGATCGGTCTGCCGGCACAGGAAGGCCGGGATCTGGAGGATGTCCACGGCTTGCGCCACCTCGGCGCACTGCGCGGCGTCATGCACGTCGGTCAGGACCGGCAAGCCGAGGGAGGCGCGGATCTCGGCGAAGATCGGCAGCGACTGCGCCAGCCCGAGGCCGCGCGCAGCCGATGCACTGGTGCGGTTGGCCTTGTCGAACGAGGTCTTGTAGACGAGGCCGACCTTCAGCCGCGCGGCGATCTCCTTCAGCGCGGAGGCCACCTCCAGCGCGTGCTGGCGGCTTTCGAGCTGGCACGGCCCGGCAATGATCGAGATCGGCAGATCGTTGCCGAACCTGACCGAGCCAATGGTGACGACCGGCGCCGCTGAATTCGAAGAGCTCAAGGCAAATTCCCTCGTTTCGCCGCGACCATAGCGGCGATGAGGGGCGGATCAACCCCATTCAGACTGGGCCGTCAGAATATCAGGGTTGCGCCGGGGGCCCCGGCGCGCGCCGCGCGGGAGCCGCTACTTGACCGACGAGAACGCGGTCGGCGTCAGGAGCTGGCTGACGATGTTGCCGACGATCTGGCCGTCCGCTTCGCTCTCGGCACGCGCCTTCATCCAGTCCGGGTCGGTCATGAACTTGCCCCACTTCGCTTCGCGGTCGGCGAGCGAATCCCACGCCAGGAAATAGGTCAGCTCCTGGTTGGATTCGCCGATCAGCGTGGTGAAGAACCCGGCCTGCTTGATGCCGTGCTTCTCCCAGAGCTTCAGCGTGACCGTCTCGAACCGCTTCAGGAGCGCCGGCAGGCGGCCGGGCACGCAACGGTAGATGCGCATTTCATAGATCATTCTTGTTCCTCCCTGATGACGTCGGGGGTTATAACGGCTGGCCGTGACGGTGTCTTCGGCGCTGCCCGATACCGCCCGTGGCGTCTGGCGCATGGCTTGCCGGCCCCGATCGCACCCGGTTCCCGTAATGCTGCCGCAATGATGCTGCCGCTACAACGCTTCGGTTGAGGCTCAGGTGCGGATCATGCGGATTTTGCTCGTCGAGGATGAAGCGGAGATGGCCGGGGCGCTGGCCTCGGCGCTCAAGCGGTACGACATGATCGTCGATCACGTGCCAACGCTTGCCGAGGCCGAAGAGGCCATTTCCGCCGACGTGCACGCCGCCGTGCTGCTCGATCGCCAGCTGCCCGACGGCGACGGTCTTGCCCTGATTCCGAAACTGAGAGCGCGCGCCGACGGTGTGCCGATCCTCGTGTTGACGGCACGCGGCGAGCTCGCCGATCGCGTCGCCGGGCTCGACAGCGGGGCGGATGATTATCTGGCAAAACCATTCGCGGTGGAGGAACTGCTGGCGCGCCTGCGCGCGGTGTTGCGCCGGCCCGCCGGGCTCCAGCCCGACATCATCCGCGCCGGCCGCCTCGCCTTCGATTTCGGCCATCGCGAGGCGAGCGTCGACGGGGCTCCGCTCGAACTGCCGCGGCGGGAGCTCCTTGTGCTCGAAGCCCTGGTCCGCCGTATGGGCCGGACCGTGCTGCGATCGGCGCTGGAGGAAGCGGTCTACAGTTTCGACGACGAGATCCAGTCGAACGCACTCGATACGCATGTCTCGCGGCTGCGCCGCAAGCTTGCCGAAGCCGACGCGCACGTGGAGATCCACGGCATCCGCGGCGTCGGCTATCTCCTGAAGAAACTGCCGTGAGCAGGCACTCCGACCCATATTGCCTGCGCTCTCGGCTGAGCTGGCGCCTGCTTTCGCTCCAGGCCGCGCTGTTGGTCGCCTTGGTCGTCGTCATCATCGGCGCGCTGTGCGCTACAGGCTTCGTGCTGGTCCAACGGGACGAAGACCGCGTGATCGACGTCGTGCAGAGCGCGCTCGCGCGCGACGCAGCCGGCGGTCTGACGCTGCGGCCGACGGCCGAGCTGAAAGCGTTGCGCGAGGAGACCCCCGACCTCTGGTTGCTGGTTCGCGACAGGCAGGGGCATTCGCTCAGTGAAGGCTCCGTGCCGGCTGAATTCGCCGGGATCGGCGGCGCCCTCGACCAGATCAGCCAGGCGCGGCTCGGCTGGCAGCTCCTCGAGGACGATCCACGCAAGCCGGCGGCGCGGTTGAAACGCATCGACACGGACGCCGGCAACGTGCAGGTCATCACGGCGACGCAGGGCAAGCTCAGCGGCGCCAAGGCGGTGTTCACGACGTCGCTGGTGTTGCTGGGCATCGCACTCCCCGGCCTGCTGTTGATGGGGACCGCGACGTTCATCGCGACGCCGATGGTCGTGCAGCGCGCTTTCAGAGGATTGGACGCGACCGCAGACCAGGCCCGGCGGATCGATATCCATCAGCGCGGCGCGCGGCTGTCGGTGGAGCAGATTCCGCTTGAGGTCGTACCGCTGGTGGCCGCGGTCAATGACGCTCTCGCGCGGCTCGATCAGGGTTACGCCCGCCACAAGCGCTTCGTTGCCGACGCCGCGCACGAGCTGCGTACGCCGATCGCGATCCTGAACACGCGCCTGGAGTCATTACCGTCGGGACCGGACAAGACCCGCCTGATCGAGGATGCGGCGCGGCTCGCGACGCTTGCCGAGCAATTGCTGGATATCCAGCGGCTCGACCGTTGCGGGCATCCATTCGTGCCGGTCGACCTGGTCTCCGTCGCGCAAGGCGTTGCCGCCGACCTCGCACCGCTGGCGATCGCGGCTGGCTATGAGCTGTCCTTCGACGCGCCTGCCGCGCGGATCGACGTACTCGGCGACGCGGCCGCGCTCGAACGCGCGCTCACCAACCTCGTGCAGAATGCCATCCAGCACGGCCCTCGCCGCGGCACGATCGTCATTCGCGTCAGCCGTCCCGCCAGCATCGAAGTCACCGACGAGGGCGCGGGCATTCCGGCCGATCAGCGCGAGCTGATCTTCGAGCCGTTCTACCGGCTCACGCCGCTCGATCGCGGCGCCGGCCTTGGCCTCAACATGGTGCACGAGATCATGCTCCTGCATGGCGGTCACGTTTCGGTCCTGGACGGACCGAACGGCGGTGCATGCTTCAGGATCACGCTGCCGCCCCTGCAACAGGGCTGATTCAATTCGTCTCTGCGTCTCAAGCGCAATGCTGTCGCAATGCGCTCAGGCGACTCTTCGACCGCCTCACCTCTGATTTGCGAGGCGCAATCGAAATGCCGGAGTGCGCATGCCCAACGATTTCCTCTCATTCTTCCTGTCCTGGATGTCGGCCCCGCGGCGGGTCGGCGCGATCGCGCCTTCGGGCGCTGCCCTAGCCGATCTCATCACCCGCGAGATCACCGCAACGACAGGCCCGATCCTCGAGCTCGGCCCCGGCACCGGCGCTTTCACCTACAAGCTCCTGAAACGCGGCGTGCGCCAGCAGGACCTCACGCTGATCGAATACGGCTCAGACTTCACGAAGCTCCTGCAAATCCGTTTTCCCGGCGCGCGCGTGTTGTGGATGGATGCGGGACGGCTCACGACGGAGCGGCTCTATGACGGCGCGCCGGTCGGCGCCGTGGTCAGCGGCCTGCCGCTGCTCAATATGTCGACGCGCAAGGTCGTCTCCATCATCGGCGGTGCGTTCCGTTACGTCCGCCCGGGAGGCGCGTTCTATCAGTTCACCTACGGGATGAGCTGCCCCGTGCCGCGGCCGGTGCTCGACCGGCTGGGCTTGCGGGCAAAACTGGTGGATCGCGCCTTGCTGAACGTGCCACCGGCCGCCGTCTACAAGCTGACGCGACGGCCCCAGATGAAGATCGTCACGGAAACGCTTGCGCCCGATGCCTCAATGCCGGTCGCGCCGGCGCCGATGCACCTCGTGCGCGACTACACCGCCGCGCCCTGAGGCATCACACCAGCCGCGACTGCACCATCGCCGCCTGAATGAACGAGGCGAAGAGAGGATGAGGCTCGAAGGGCCGCGATTTCAGCTCGGGATGGAACTGGACGCCGATGAACCAGGGATGATCCTCGTACTCGACGATCTCCGGCAGCACGCCGTCGGGCGAGAGGCCGGAGAACTTCAGACCGTGCTGCTCGAGGCGGTCCTTGTAGGCGGTGTTGACCTCGTAGCGGTGGCGGTGGCGCTCGGAAATCTCGGTGGCGCCGCCATAGACCTGCGAGACGCGGCTGCCGCGGTTGAGCGCCGCGGGATAGGCGCCCAGACGCATCGTGCCGCCGAGATCGCCGGCCTTGGAGCGCTTCTCGAGCTCGTTGCCACGCAGCCATTCGGTCATCAGGCCGACCAGCGGCTCCTTGGTCGGGCCGAACTCGGTGGAGTTGGCGTCCTCGATGCCGACGAGGTTTCGCGCGGCCTCGATCACCGCCATCTGCATGCCGAAGCAGATGCCGAAATACGGCACGTCGCGCTCGCGCGCGAACTGCGCCGCGCGGATCTTGCCTTCGGCGCCGCGCTGGCCGAAGCCGCCCGGCACCAGAATGCCGTTGACGTGTTCGAGGAACGGTGCGGGATCTTCCTTCTCGAAGATCTCGCTCTCGATCCAGTCGAGATTGACCTTCACCTTGTTGGCGATGCCGCCATGCGAGAGCGCCTCGATCAGCGACTTATACGCATCCTTCATGCCGGTATATTTGCCGACGATGGCGATGGTGACGTTGCCTTCGGGATTGCGGACGCGCTCGTTGATCTGCTGCCAGCTTCGCAGCTCCGGCGGAATCCGCGAGCCGATGCCGAAGGCGGCGAGCACTTCGTCGTCCAGGCCCGCGTTATGATAGGCCTCGGGCACGGCGTAGATGTTGTCGACGTCGCGCGCCTCGATCACGGCGCTTTCGCGCACGTTGCAGAACAGCCCCAGCTTGCGCCGCTCTTCCTTCGGGATCTCGCGGTCGGTGCGGCAGAGCAGGATGTCCGGCTGGATGCCGATCGAGCGCAGCTCCTTCACCGAGTGCTGCGTCGGTTTGGTCTTCAGCTCGCCCGCGCTCGGGATGTAAGGCAGCAGCGTCAGATGGATGTAGACGGCATGATCACGCGGCAGCTCGTTCTTGAGCTGACGGATCGCCTCGAAGAAAGGCAGGCCCTCGATGTCGCCGACGGTGCCGCCGATCTCGACCAGCACGAAGTCGTAATCGTCATTGCCGGAAAGGACGAATTCCTTGATGGCGTTGGTGACGTGCGGAACCACCTGGATGGTCGCGCCGAGATAATCGCCGCGGCGCTCCTTGGAGATGATGTCCTGGTAAATGCGCCCGGTGGTGATGTTGTCCTGCTTGGTCGCAGGCCGGCCGGTGAAACGCTCGTAGTGACCGAGATCGAGATCGGTCTCCGCGCCATCATCGGTCACGAACACTTCGCCGTGCTGATACGGCGACATCGTTCCGGGATCGAGGTTGAGATAGGGGTCGAGCTTGCGGAGGCGGACCTTGTAGCCCCGGGCTTGCAACAGGGCACCGAGTGCCGCTGAAGCCAGACCTTTGCCGAGCGAAGAGACCACGCCGCCGGTGATGAATATGTACCGCGCCATGGGACTTAACCTCTAATCCCTCGAATTCGATTCGCCAAAGCGATTCGTATTCCGCCCCAAATAATTTGCGGGCCTGTGGGTGAGCCAAAACTAAGAGTGGTGACAGAGCCTTGATGGGGATTTTTGATGCAGGACGGTAGAAGCCGCCCTGCATGGCCCCCCTGCTTTATTGCGAGCGCGGCACCTGCGGGCCGGCTGGCGCCTGGTTCTGCTGCTGTTCGTCGGCCTTCTTCAGCGAATCCAGGATGCCGCCCGAGGTCGGCGGCGCGATCGGAGAGCCTCCGGCCGGCTGGGTCTGAGACGCCGGCGCGCCGATGATCGACGTTGGCGCACGGCTGTAGCCGGCATGCCAGGACAGGAACAGGCTGGTCAGGAAGAAGCCCGCAGCCAGAATCGCGGTGGTCCGCGTCAAAAGATTCGCGGTGCCGCGGCTCGACATGAAGCCCGCGCCTCCGCCCATGCCGAGGCCGCCGCCTTCCGACTTCTGGAGCAGGACGGCGCCGATCATGACGGCGACGATCATGAGGTGAATGACGATGACAACGGTCTGCATAGTGTCCTTCCGTCACAAGCCGACAGCGCCGAGACGGCGGCCGATCGCGCTTCGCGGGTTTTCCTGAAGTTGCGCGGTGTTACACGATCGGAAGAGGCATTGCCACCCCCCGATCGGCCACGGCCGCGCTTTGAGATTAGCTAGGGGCAGCCCTTCGCAATCGCAAGGAAATCGGCCGCCTTCAGGCTGGCGCCGCCGACTAGCGCGCCGTTGACGTTTTTCACGGACATCAGCTCGGCCGCGTTCGACGGCTTGACCGAGCCGCCATAGAGGATGCGCATCCTGGTCCCGTCCGCCCTGAACCGGGAGGTCAGGAGTTCCCGGATAAAGCTATGAATCTGCTCGACATCCTGGGCCGTCGGGGTCAGGCCAGTGCCGATCGCCCAGACCGGCTCATAGGCCACGACCAGGTTGGCGGCGGTCGAACCCTCCGGCAGCGAGCCGTCGAGCTGGCCACGCAGGATGTCCAGGGTCTGGCCGGCATCGCGCTGGCCTTGCGTCTCACCGATGCAGACGATCGCGGTGATGCCGGCGCGCCAGGCGGCCTCGGCCTTCTGCCGGATCAGGGCATCGCCCTCGCCGTGGTCGGCGCGGCGCTCGGAATGGCCGACGATGATGGCGGTCGCACCGGCATCGGCCAGCATTTCGGCCGCGATATCGCCGGTATGGGCGCCGGAGGCCTTGGGGTGGCAATCCTGCGCCCCCGCCGCGACCTTGCTGCCGCGCGCCTTGTCGGCGAAGGCCGCGATCAGGGTCGCGGGCGGGCAGACCAGCAGGTCGGCCTTGGCGGCCACCTCTGCCGCGCCTTTGAGCATGGCGTCGAATTCGGCAGCCGAGTCCTTGAGGCCGTTCATTTTCCAATTGCCGGCGATCAGCGGTCGGATGGCGTCGGTCATGTCAATTTCCAGCAAAATGAGGTTTGTGCATGCGCTAGCAGAGCTGTCGCGGCAGTTCCAGAGAGCTGAGGGCTTTAACCGCAGCGTCGAGGGACCGCGTGGCCTGAGGTTGCGGGGGGAAAGCCACCACTTTATGATGATTGATCAATTTGGTGACGCGCTTTTGCGGAATCTGCATTAAGACGCGCTCCCGTTCCCCTCCTGCCAAACAAGTTGGACCAAATGCTTCGAGGAATGCGCAAGGCCTCATCAAACTGGCTCGGCAAGACCATTATGGCCGTGGTGATGGGCGTGTTGATCATCAGTTTCGGCGTTTGGGGCATCGCCGACATCTTCAAAGGCTTCGGGCAGTCCACGGTGGCCAAGGTCGGCAGCACCGAGATTTCGTTGAACGAGTTCCGGCAGACCTATACCGACCGGCTGCAACAGATCAGCCGCCAGTTCGGCCGGCCGCTGACGCCTGACCAGGCGCGTGCCTTCGGCCTCGACCGTCAGGTGCTCCAGCAGACGATCGCGGAAGCCGCCCTCGACGAAGAAGCCCGCCGGCTCGGGCTCGGCCAGTCCGACGAGCAGATCCGCCAGGTCATCATGAACGACCCCAACTTCAAGGGCGTCGGCGGCAGCTTCGATCCGAACCGCTTCCAGGCCGTGATCCGCAATTTCGGCTATACCGAGCAGCGCTACGTCTCCGAGCAGCGCAAGGTGTCGCTGCGCCGGCAGATCACCGGCACGATCGGCGCCGGCCTCGAACCGCCGAAGGCCATGATCGACGCGCTGACGCGCTTCCAGAACGAGCAGCGCGCGATCGAATTCGTCAGGCTCGACGCCGCGCAGGCCGGCACCATCGACGCTCCCTCGCCCGAAGCCCTCGCCGCCTATTTCGAGGATCACAAGGTCCAGTTCCGCGCGCCCGAATATCGCAAGATTTCCTTCGTCGTGGTCTCGCCGGAAGAGATCGGCAAATGGAGCGAGGTCTCCGACGAGGACGCCAAGAAGGTGTTCGACCAGCGCAAGGACCGGCTCGGCACGCCGGAGAAGCGCCAGATCCATCAGATCGTATTCCCCAACGTCGCCGAGGCGCAGGCCGCACGCGAGCGTCTCGCCGGCGGGATGTCGTTCGAGGACCTCGGCAAGGAGCGCGGGCTGAGCAGCTCCGATGTCGATCTCGGGCTCGTGACCAAATCGTCGCTCGACCCCGCGGTCGGCGATGCCGCCTTCGCGCTTCCCGCAGGCG
The DNA here is from genome assembly GCF_029953005.1 of Bradyrhizobium sp. Mp27. NCBI lineage: Bacteria > Pseudomonadati > Pseudomonadota > Alphaproteobacteria > Hyphomicrobiales > Nitrobacteraceae > Bradyrhizobium > Bradyrhizobium sp. Mp27. The sequence goes on from NZ_JASAUS010000033.1 coordinate 44,993, forward strand.
AGATCAGCCAGCCGATCCAGGGCCGTCTCGGCACGTCCATCGTCAAGGTCGACAAGATCGAACCGGGCAGTGAAGCGAACTACGCCAGCCTTGTCGGCGACATCAAGCGCGAGATCGCCACCGAGCGCGCCCGCGTCAAGGTCAACGATCTCCGCGACAAGATGGAAGACGAGCGCGGCGGCGGCGCCAGCGTGATCGACGCGGCGCAGAAGCTCGGCCTCACGGCCGTGACCATCGACGCCGTCGACCGCTCCGGGCGTGCCCCGAACGGCCAGCCCGTCACCAGCATCCCGCAGGGCCTCGACGTGGTGTCGCAGGCCTTCAACACCGATGTCGGCGTTGACAACGACGCGATCTCGTTCAAGGGCGGCTATGTCTGGTACGACGTGCTCGCCATCACGCCCTCGCGCGACCGCAATCTCGACGAGGTGCGCGACCAGGTCGAGGCGCGCTGGCGCCAGGACCAGATCGCCGCCAAGCTGAAGACCAAGGCGACCGAGATGGTGCAAAAGCTCGAACAGGGCGGCAAGCTCGCTGACGAGGCCGCCGCGATCAACGCCAAGGTCGAGACCGCCTCCGGCTTCAAGCGCGACGACTCGCCCGCCGGTGTGCCCGCCAACGTCGTTGCGGCCGCCTTCCGCACCGCGAAGGACGGGGTCGGACAGACCGCCGTGAACGGCGGCAGCGAGGTGATCGTCTTCCGCGTCACCGACATCGTCGAACCCGCGGTCGACGCCGCGTCCGACGCGGTGAAGAAGCTGAAGGACAGCCTCGACCGCGCGCTGACCGACGAGCAGGTCGCCTCCTACGTCAACAAGCTTGAAACCGACATCGGGACCACCATTAATCAGGCCGCCTTCGCGCAGGTGACCGGCGCGAACCAGTGAGTTGAAAGCACGCGATGGACGACCTGAAATCGATCATTGGAAAAGTGGCGACCGGCGCCAGCCTGTCGCGTGACGAAGCGGCTTCCGCCTTCGACGCCATGATGTCCGGCGAGGCCACACCCTCGCAGATGGGTGGCCTCCTGATGGCGCTGCGGGTGCGCGGCGAGACCGTGGACGAAATCACCGGCGCGGTCTCGGCGATGCGCTCCAAGATGCTCACAGTCGACGCGCCCGCGGACGCGGTCGACATCGTCGGCACCGGTGGTGACGGCTCCGGCTCGGTCAACGTCTCGACCTGCGCGTCCTTCATCGTCTCGGGCACCGGCCTGCCGGTGGCCAAGCACGGCAACCGTGCGCTGTCGTCGCGCTCGGGCGCCGCCGACGTGCTGGCGTCGCTCGGCGTGAAGATCGACCTCAGGCCCGAGCAGGTCGGCCGCTGTGTGCGCGAATGCGGCATCGGCTTCATGTTCGCCCCTGCCCACCATCCGGCGATGAAGAACGTCGGCCCGACCCGGGTCGAGCTCGCGACACGCACGATCTTCAATCTGCTCGGCCCCCTGTCGAACCCGGCCGGCGTCAAGCGCCAGATGGTCGGCGTGTTCTCGCGGCAATGGGTGCAGCCGCTGGCGCAGGTGCTGAAAAACCTCGGCTCGGAATCCGCCTGGGTGGTGCATGGCTCCGACGGCCTCGACGAGATCACCCTCACCGGCCCGACCTTCGTCTCCGCGCTCCATAATGGCGAGATCCGGAATTTCGAGGTGACGCCGGAGGACGCCGGCCTGCCGCGCTGCGATCCCGGTGCGCTCAGGGGCGGTGACGCCGACGCCAATGCGATCGCCTTGCAGAGCGTGCTCGACGGCAAGCCGAGCCCCTATCGCGACGTCGCGCTGATCAACGCCGCTGCTGCGCTAGTCGTGGCCGGTCACGCCAAGGACCTCAAGGAGGGCGTTGCGATCGGCGCGAAGTCGCTCGACAGCGGCGCGGCGAGCGCGCGGCTGAAGCATCTGATCGCGGTCTCGAACGGTTGAGCCTGACATGTCGGACATCCTGACCAAGATCGAAGCCTACAAGCGCGAAGAGATCGCAGCCGCCAAGCGCGCGCAGCCGCTCTCGGAAGTCGAGGCCAAGGCCAAGGCGCAAGGAGCCCCACGCGGCTTCGTGCGCGCGATCAAGGCCAAGCACGCCAATGGCGACTACGCGCTGATTGCCGAGGTCAAGAAAGCCTCGCCGTCGAAGGGGCTGATCCGCGCCGATTTCGATCCGCCGCTGCTCGCCAAGGCCTACGAGGCCGGCGGTGCGGCCTGTCTGTCGGTCCTGACCGACACGCCCTCGTTCCAGGGCCATCTCGACTTCATGGTGGCGGCGCGCGCGGCGACGTCGCTCCCGGTGCTGCGCAAGGATTTCATGTTCGACACCTATCAGGTGATTGAAGCGCGCGCGCATGGCGCCGACAGCATCCTGATCATCATGGCCGCGCTCGACGATGCCACCGCCAAGGATCTCGAGGACGCCGCCCTCGCCTACGGCATGGACGTGCTGATCGAAATCCATGACCGCGCCGAGCTCGACCGCGCGCTGAAGCTGCGTTCGCCGATGATCGGCGTCAACAACCGCAATTTGCGCACCTTCGAGACCACGCTCGCGACCAGCGAGACGCTGGCGCCGCTGATCCCTGCGGAACGGCTGATGGTCGGCGAGAGCGGCATCTTCACGCCCGCCGATCTCGCCCGGCTCGAGCGCGTCGGCATGTCGACCTTCCTGGTCGGCGAGAGCCTGATGCGGCAGGCCGACGTGACCGCCGCCACCCGCACGCTGCTCGCGCGCGAGAACGTGCCGCGCGCGACGGGTACGCGCTGACATGGCGCGCAAGCCCGCCAAGGCCAGGCAATCCAAGACGAAAGCCGGCCCTGCCCTCACCCATATCGGCGTCTCCGGCGAGGCGCGGATGGTGGACGTGTCGGACAAGCCCGCGACCGAGCGGCTCGCGGTCGCCGAAGGCCACGTCATCATGACCAAGGCGACGCTTGATCTCATCGTCTCGGGCAACGCCAAGAAAGGCGACGTGCTCGGCACCGCGCGCATCGCCGGCATCATGGCCGCCAAACGCACCTCGGAGCTGATCCCGCTCTGTCATCCCCTCGCGCTGTCGAAGGTCACGGTCGACATCGAGCCCGACGCGAAGCTGCCAGGCTGCCTCGTTCGCGCCAGCGTGAAGGTGACGGGCCCGACCGGCGTCGAGATGGAGGCGCTCACAGCGGTGTCGGTCGCCTGCCTGACCATCTACGACATGATCAAGGCGGTCGAACGCGGCGTGCGCATCGAGGGCATCCACCTGGTCGAGAAGTTCGGCGGCAAGTCGGGCCACTACCGCGCCTGAGCGCCGCGCGATCTATTTCGCCTCGCGCTGCCGCTCGCGATAGGCGCGCGTCTTCATCCGGTTGCCGCACAGCGTCGACATGCACCACCGCCGCGTCGATGGTTTCGAGCGGTCGAAGAACACCCGGCGGCATTCCTCCGACGCGCACATCTTCAACCGGTCCAGCGTTCCCACAAGCGTCGCGTCATGAAGCTCGATCGCGATGGCCGACAGGCCTGCGAGCGCATCCTCGCGCGCTGCCGACAGCATCGCGCCACGGCCTGCGCGCGCCTCCACCCGCAACGGAAACGGCGCGAGCGCCTCATTGAGCGTGCCGAGAACGCTCCTGTTCCGGGGCCGCTCGGCGGGCTCACATTGCAGATAGGCGCGCAAGGCGCCGCGCAGTCGTAGCGCGGTCTCAAACATCGCGGGCGTGACACGCCCGCCCTCGGCGCCAAGGCCGCGTTCCCGCATCCAGTCCGCAAGTTCCTTCGGCCCGCCAAGCTCATCGCTCTCCGGATGCTCCACGCCGAAATGCGTGAAGTGGCGAACATCGAGCGTGTTGGCGAAATCGTAGACGTTCGCCAGCGTGTCGGGAACCTGGAATTTGCGCGACTCTTTCGACATCGGAACACCAAAGATTGGAAACACCAGTAAAACAGATTTACTGGTTGACAGCAAGCGACACCTGTGTGCTACTTATACTGGTGTCGACTCCTTTGGGATCGAGCACCCATTGCGATCACCAGAACGGAGACCCCGAGCCGATGACCGATGCCCTGCACTATCTCGAACTCACCGCGCTCGCAGCACGCCTCAAGGCGCGCGACATCTCCGCGCTGGACGTGACGCGCGCGCAACTCGACCGTATCGACGCCATGGACCGGGATCTCGGCAGCTACGTTCATGTGATGGCGGAAACCGCGATCGCAGAGGCAAAAGCCGCGGACGCCGAAATCGCACAGGGCCGGTATCGCGGACCGCTGCACGGCGTGCCGATTGCGCTCAAGGACCTATTCTGGACCAAGGGCATTCCGACTGCGGCCGGCACCACGCTTCATCGCGACTTTCGTCCCCGCGAAGACGCAACCGTCGTGCGCCGGCTCAAGGACGCGGGCGCCGTGATACTCGGCAAGCTGCAACTCACCGAGGGCGCCTATTCCGACCACCATCCATTGGTGACGCCGCCGAAGAATCCGTGGAATGCGAGTTACTGGCCGGGCATTTCGTCCAGTGGCTCGGCGGTCGCAACCGCTGCGGGGCTTTGCTTCGGCTCACTCGGCTCCGACACCGGCGGTTCGATCCGCTGGCCCTGTGCCGCCAACGGGCTGACCGGATTGAAGCCGAGCTGGGGTCGCGTCAGCCGACACGGCGCGTTCGAGCTCGCCGCGACGCTCGACCATGTCGGACCGATCGGCCGCAGCGCGGCCGATGCGGGCGCGCTGCTCGGCGTCATTGCCGGACACGACCCCAACGACCCGACCTCGGCGTTCAATCCGGTGCCCGACTATCTGGCCGCGGCCGCACAGGACGTGCGGGGCTTGCGGATCGGCGTCGATGCCGCCTGGAACAGCGACGACGTGGACGTTACGACACAGCGCGTGCTGGCAGATGCCATCGATGCGTTCCGTGCGCTCGGCGCCGGCATCGTCGACGTCAGATTTCCCGACGTCATGCAGGCGATTGCCGACTGGACACCGAATTGTGCGGTGGAAGCTGCGGTCGCGCACGAGGCGACCTATCCTGCCCGCAAGAACGAGTATGGTCCGATGCTCGCCTCACTGATCGAGGCCGGTCGGGCTCTCTCTGCTCTCGATTATCAAAAGATCCTGCTGCGGCGGCTGGCGCTGCGCGGCCGGGTCGCCGCGCTGTTCGAGACCATTGACCTGCTGCTGATCCCGGTACACCCGTTCCCGCCGGTGACGCTCGCCATGATCCAGACGCTCGGCGAGCAGCCGGATCTGATCGCGAAGCTGCAGCGATACACCTGCCCGTTCGACGTGACCGGTCATCCCACGATCACGCTACCGGGTGGTGCATCGGCAGACGGACTGCCGATCGCGTTCCAGCTCGTCGCCGCTCATCTCGACGAGGCCATGCTCGTGCGCGCCGGCGCGGCGTTCCAGCGTGCCACGTCCTGGCACCGTCGCCATCCTTCTCTCACCTCGCGGAGGCAGCATTGACCATTCAATCGACGCTCGCTCAGCGAGGCATTTTCCGTGGCTGGTTCGTCGTCGCGGCGGCATTTGCCGTCATGTTCGTCGGCTTCGGCTCCGCCTACACGTTCAGCGCATTTCTGGAGCCGCTCCAGCACGATTTCGGCGCCTCGCGCGGTTCGATCTCGCTGGTGTTTTCGATTGCGGGCTTTCTGTACTTCGCGCTTGGGCTCGTCAGCGGTCCCCTCGCCGACCGGCTCGGTTCGCGTCCGCTGGCCATAGCCGGCATGATCCTGATCGCGGTCGGACTTGCGGCCGCGAGCGCGGCACGTTCCCTTGTCGAGGTCTATCTCGCCTACGGGCTGGGCGTCGGCCTTGGCCTCGGCTGCGCCTATGTTCCCGCGATCGGCGCGGTGCAACGCTGGTTCGTCAAGCGCCGCGGCTTCGCCTCCGGGCTCGCGGTGAGCGGCATCGGGCTCGGTACGCTGGCGATGCCGCCGCTCGCCTCGTTGTTGATCACATCGGTGGGCTGGCGCGGCGCCTATCTGGTGCTGGGCGCGATCGCGCTGGTGCTGGGCGGCGGAGCGTCGCTGCTGATCGAGAACGGTCCGAAGCACCGCGGCCTCGGACCCGACGGCGATCCGCCTCGCGAGGCCGCGGGCGCAAGCAATGCCGACGGCGCTTCGGTGCGCGACGCCGTCCGGTCGACGCGGTTCGTCGCCCTCTACGTATCATGTCTGGTCTGCTCGTTCGGCGCCTTCGTCCCGTTCGTCCATCTCGTGCCTTACGCGCGCGACCACGGGGTCGCGGCGTCCTCTGCGGTGCTGCTGCTCGGCGTGATCGGGGCCGGCAGCACCGCAGGCCGCTTCTTTCTCGGCGCGCTCGCCGACCGGATGGGCCGCGACCGCTCGCTCATCATGGTCCTGGTCGGAATGGCGTTCGCGATGGCGATCTGGGCCATCGCCGCCGATGTCTGGACCCTCGCCGCTTTTGCCTTCGTCTACGGCGTGTTCTACGGCGGCTGGGTCGCGGTGCTGCCCGCTGTGGTCATGGACTATTTTGGCGGACGCAACGTCAGCGGAATCATCGGTATTCTCTACACCAGCGTGGCGTTCGGCACGCTGGTTGGTCCGAGTGCGGCCGGCTTCGCCTATGACGTCAACCACAGCTATACGTTGCCGATCCTGATCAGCGCCGCCGCGAACGTCGTCGCGGCGCTGATCGTGGCGGCGATATTGGCGCGCAACGGAGCCCACGCGATCAGCGCAGCGAAGAGCTGATCGACCCGAACTTGGCGTTCAGCTTGGAGCCCATGCCGTTCACGACGGAAATGATGGCCAGCGCGATGCCGGCGGCAATCAGACCGTATTCGATCGCGGTCGCACCACGCTCGTCGGCGAGGAAGTTCTTCAAGGTGTTTGTCATCGTCGCGTCCTCTCTGTGTCGTCGGCAGGCATGTTCGCAAATCACGTGCCAATGCCGACTTGTGGATCGCCAACATCTTAGATGGTTAAGCCTTGGTTGACCGTGGCACGACCGGCAGGAATTGACCGGCATCGCGAGAGCTTCCGGCAATTCCTGCACGCCTTGCGTCGCGCGCATCGATCGCTTTTGTACGCGGCCGTTCATGTCGCATTAACCGCGCTTCCTAACTTCGCCTCCACATCGTTTCCGTAAACCAACGGATGTTCCTGGGATCAAGAAGCGATCCTGACGTGTGCACGGCAACGATCGACATGATGACGAAATACGGCAGTCGCCTCTTTGACCAGGTCTTCGTGCGCAGCGAACCGATCCGCTGGCTGGTGGTGGGCGGCACGCTGCTGATCGCGGCCATCGCCATTGGCTCGGTCCTGATGGCGCAGAATTTCCGAGAGCGCGCACTGCGCAACAGCGGGCGCGAGCTGGAAAACACAGTCCTGCTGCTCGCTCATCATTTCGATCAGCAGTTGCAGGATTTCGCGGTCATCCAGAAGGATTTCGTCGACCACGTCCGCGCAACCGGCATCGCAAGCGCCGAGGACTATCGCAAACGCCTCTCCGGCCAGGACGTTCACCGGATGCTGCGCTCGAAGATCGAGGCGCTGCCCTATATGGGCGGCGTCAACATCATCGATGCCGAAGGCAATCTCATCAACTCCTCGACGGCATGGCCGGCCCCCAAAGTGAACGTCGCCGATCGCGCCTATTTTCGCACTTTCAAATACGATCCTTACTCGCCGAACGTGCTGATCGAGCCGGTGCACAGCCGCGTCTCCGGCGCCTGGACCATCCTGATCGTGCGCAAGATCGTGGGACCGAACGGCGAGTTCATGGGCGTGGTCGGACGCGGCATCGAACCGGCCAATTTCGAGAAGTTCTTCGCCTCCGTCGTGCTCGGCGAAGGCGCCACGATCTCGATGCTGCATCGCGACGGCACGCTGCTCGCTCGCTATCCCCATTCAAGCGAGCAGATGGGCAGGAATTTCAAGACCGGCCCGTTCGAGCAGCAGAGGATCTTCGGGCTCGATCACTTCGCCGGCCGCATCATGAGCCCCGTCGACGGAGAAGACCGTCTGATCTCCTCGCGCGCCCTGCCCCACTTCCCGATCCTGATGATGGCCACCACGACGCGCGCGGCGGCGCTGACGGACTGGCGCGAGCAGATCGGCATCCTGATCTCGGTTGCGGGCGCCTCCGCGCTCGCCATCGCGGGCGTGCTGATCGCGATCGTGCGCAAGCTGCTGGAGCAGCACCGCGCCTCCCGCGAGCGGCTGACGCTGGAGAAGCAGCGCCTCGACCGCGCCGTGAACAACATGACGCAGGGCCTGCTGCTGTTCGACGCCGAGCGGCGGCTGGTGATCTGCAACCAGCGCTACATCGAGATGTACGGCCTGTCAGCCGAGGTGGTGAAGCCCGGCTCCAGCTTCCACGACATCATTGCCCACCGCAAGGCGACCGGCTCGTTCAGTGGTGACATCGGCGACTATGTCGTCCGTGTGCTGCGCGACATCCATGTGCGCAACTCCATGGTGATCGACACCTCCGACGGGCGCTCGATCCACATCCTCAACGAGCCGCTCGCGGACGGCGGCTGGGTGGCGACCCACGAAGACATCACCGAGCGCCGGCGCATCGAGGAGCGCATCACCCACCTCGCCCATTACGACGCGCTGACCGACCTGCCCAACCGCACCATGTTCCACGAGCATCTGCGCGCGGAGCTCGCCGCCATCGCCGGTGGCGAAGAGATCGCGGTGCATTACATCGACATCGACGAGTTCAAGGGGGTCAACGACGCGCTCGGCCATCTCGTCGGCGACGAGCTGTTGAAATCGATCGCGACGAGCCTCAGCCGCTGCGTTGGTCCGGCGGACTTCGTGGCGCGGCTAGGCGGCGACGAATTCGCCATTGTGCAGAGCGCGGTGACGTCGCTGGAACAGGTCAACGAGCTCGTCGCGCGGGTCTTCCAGGCCATCCGCATGCCGTTCGACTGCATGGGCCATCATCTCACCGCGGATGCCAGTATCGGCATCGCGCTGGCGCCACGACACGGCGCCGCGCTGGACCAGATCCTGAAGAATGCGGACATGGCGATGTATGCCGCCAAGGCCGCCGGACGCCGCACCTATCGCTTCTTCGAGCCGGAGATGGACGCCAAGGTCCGCGAGCGGCGGCAGCTCGAGATCGATCTGCGCCACGCCATCGCCCAAGGTGGGCTCGAAGGCGGGCTCGAGGTCTACTACCAGCCCTGTCTCGCTCTGAAGGACGACCGCATCACCGGCTGCGAAGCGCTGGTACGCTGGCGCCATCCCGAGCGCGGTATGGTCTCACCCGCCGAGTTCATCCCGATCGCCGAAGACACCGGCCTGATCAACGAGATCGGTGAATGGGTGCTGGCCACCGCCTGCCGCGATGCCGCCAACTGGCCCGACGACATCCGCCTCGCCGTCAACGTCTCACCGGTTCAGTTCAAGAGCGGCACGCTGGCGCTGAAGATCATGGCGGCCCTTGCCGCCTCCAATTTGCCGGCGAGCCGGCTCGAGCTCGAGATCACCGAGGCCGTGCTGATCCGCGACGACGACACCGCGCTTGCGATCCTGCACCAACTCCGCGCCATCGGCGTACGGATCGCGCTCGACGATTTCGGCACCGGCTACTCCTCGCTGAGCTATCTGCACCGCTTCCCGTTCGACAAGATCAAGATCGACCGCTGCTTCGTCAGCGACATCGCCGGTCCCGACGGCTCCGCCAGCATCGTGCAGGCCGTCGTCAACCTGGCTGCCGCCCGCCGCATGACCACCACGGCCGAGGGCGTCGAGACCGAGGAGCAGCAGCGCTTGCTCCGCGCGCTCGGGTGCTCCGAGATGCAGGGCCATCTGTTCAGTGCCGCAAAACCGGCCGACAAGGTGCTGGAGCTGTTCGCGCTGCATCGCAGCCGCCTCGCCCAGCGCGGCGGCGAGGAAAGCCGGCGCCGCGAGGCAAGCTAGGGCGGTCTTCCCAACAATTGGAAGCGTCACCGCACGAATTCGCCCGGGAGCGGTCATCCGCTCCCGGGCGATATCTGGACGTCGTAAGGCTTAGTTCGGTACCGCCGCCTTCGGCGCAGGCTTGGCGGCGACCGCATTCGCGGTCACGCCGTGCAGGAAGTCGTAGGCCGCATGCAGGGCCTTGTCGTCCTTCTCTTCCGGCGGGACGTAGGACTGCGATCCGGTCTGCTCGGTGCCGTCGGCGGCCTGCAGATGGCCGCGCATCTGGGACTCCGCCATGGTATCCATGCGGCCCTTCAGCTCGGGCGGCACGTCCTGGAGAATCTCGATGTCGGGCGCGATGCCCTGGGCCTGGATCGAGCGGCCCGACGGCGTGTAGTAGCGCGCCGTGGTCAGCGCAAGCGCGCCATTGCCGGCGCCGAGCGGAATGATGGTCTGCACCGAGCCCTTGCCGAACGAGCGCGTGCCGATGATCGTGGCACGCTTGTGGTCATGCAGCGCGCCTGCGACGATCTCCGAGGCCGAAGCCGAGCCGCCATTGACCAGAATCACCAACGGCTTGCCCTTGGTGAGATCGCCGCCATGGGCGGTGAAGCGCTGGGTCTCTTCGGGATTGCGGCCGCGGGTCGAGACGACCTCGCCGCGCTGAAGGAAGGCACTCGACACCGAGACGGCCTGGTCGAGCAAGCCGCCCGGATTGTTGCGCAGGTCCATCACGTAGCCGACCAGCTTCTCCGGCGGGACCTCCTTGGAGATCGACGCGATCGCCTTCTTCAGGCCGTCGGTGGTCTGCTCATTGAACGAGGTGACGCGGATATAGCCGATGTCGCCGTTCTCGACGTGGAAGCGCACCGGACGCACATGGATGATCTCGCGCTTGATCGCGACGTCGAGCGGGGCGTCGGCGCCCTTGCGCACGATGGTGAGCTTGGTCTGGGTATCGACCGGCCCCTTCATCTTGTTGACGGCCTGCTCGAGCGTCATGCCCTGCACGGCATCGCCGTCGATCTTGCTGATGAGGTCGCCGGACATGATCCCGGCCTTGGACGCCGGCGTGTCGTCGATCGGCGAGACGACCTTGACCAGGCCGTCCTCCATCGTGACCTCGATGCCGAGCCCGCCGAACTCGCCGGAGGTGGTCTCCTGCATCTCGGTCCAGGCTTTGTCGTTCATGTAGCGTGAATGCGGATCGAGCGAGGTCACCATGCCGGTGATCGCGCCTTCGATCAGCTTGGAATTGTCGGGCTTCTCGACATAGCTCGCCTTCACCCGCTCGAACACTTCGCCGAACAGATTGAGCCGGGAATAGGCATCATCCGCGCTCGCTGCCGCCCGTGCCGCCCATACTCCACCGTGCGGGCTGGCGACCAGAAGGGTTAGACACGCTCCCGTGAGTGCGCCCAGGGGGAACAGCAGGTTTTTCCGCATGGATAGGCTGGCCTTCTTGCTTGGAGCTTGGGAGGCGCCATGCAAATGGCGATCCAGCCCGCTGTTCACAATACCATTCTGGTTTCTTCAAGGCCGGGACGCCACGCCGGCGGGTACATCGTAAAAATCCCTTCGCCCGGGCCTAAACTTTTGGCAACGTTCCGAAACCGTTTCGCGCAACGCGGGAATCGGCCGGCCGGCCGACGCTTCTCAGCTATGCGATTTTAGGATGGTTTTGGAGGGCCGGACACGATACGCGATGACAATAACGCTTCAAATTCTCGGGAGGACAACAATGAACGACGCGCCCCGCATCCGGCCGGAAAGGAACGTCGAACTCGGCGCCAGCGCCGAGCCATTCCAGAACCTGCACGAATTCATCCGCAAGGCGCGCGCCAACCTCAACCAGAACGCCTGGGACTATATCGTCGGCGCCGCCGAGACCGAGACCACGATGCGCCGCAACCGCATGGCGCTCGACGAGATCGCCTTCCGGCCGCGCGTGCTGCGCGACGTCCGCGAGGTCGACGGCTCGGTCGAGCTGTTCGGGCGCAGGATGCGGCTGCCGGTGGTGCTGGCCCCTGTCGGCGCACTGGAGATCTTCGATCCGGATGGCGCGGCGAGCGTCGCCCGCGCCTGCGGCACCTTCGGCGCGGCGCACATGCTGAGCTCGGTGTCCGAGCCCGGCCTGGAGAAGACCGCCGAGGCCGCCCCTGACGCGCTGCGGCTCTATCAACTCTATGTGCGCGGCGACGACGATTTCGTCGCCGATGTCGTCAGCCGGAGCGAGAAGAACGCCTACGCCGCCTTCTGCCTGACCGTTGACACCGCCCATTACAGCCGTCGCGAACGTGACATTGCCAAGCGCTATGTTCGCGAGAGCCGCCTGCGCGCCACCGGCGGCGATTACCAGAAGGGCCTGGAGTGGCGGACCGTGAAGATGATCAAGGACAAGTTCAAGATTCCGCTCATCCTGAAAGGCATCGCCACCGCCGAGGACGCCCAGATCGCGGTCGATCACGGCGTCGAGTGGATCTACGTCTCCAACCATGGCGGCCGCCAGCTCGATCACGGCCGCGGCGCCATGCATGTGCTGCCCGAGATCGTCGAGGCCGTTAAGGGACGCGCCAAGATCATGGTCGACGGCGGCTTCTGCCGCGGCACCGACATCGTCAAGGCGATCGCGGCGGGCGCTGACATGGTCGGCATCGGCCGGCTGCAATGCTGGGCATTGGCCGCAGCCGGCGAGGCCGGCGTGAGGCGAATGCTAGAGCTGCTCGAGGACGAGGTGCTGCGCTGCCTCGGCCTCTTGGGCGCCACCTCGTTCGCCGAGGTCAACAAGTCCTGCCTGCACCAGGCGACCGCAACGAATGCGCCGAGCGTATTCAGCGCGTTCCCGCTGTTCGACCACGACCCCTATCGATATTGAGTGAAAGGATGCAATGAGCTCGCTCTCTCCCGGCAGCGCGGACGCGCTCCTGTTCGATCTCGGGCGCGTCGTGCTCGACATCGATTTCTCCAAGGCGATCGCCTGCCGGGCGGGACATGCCGGCTGCAAGCCGGAAGCCATCGTCGCGCGTTATGTGCGGGACAGCGAAACCTACCGGCTGCACGAGGTCAGCAAGATCAGCGACGAGGCCTATTTTGACTCGCTGCGCGTCTCGCTCGGGATCGGCATCTCGGACGCGCAGTTCCTGGAGGGCTGGAACGCGATCTTCGCCGGCGAGATGCCCGATATCGCGGAGCTCCTGCCGCGTGCGGCAAAGCAGTTGCCGCTCTACGCCTTCTCCAACACCAACCGGCCGCATGTGGACCACTTCTCGAAGGAATATGCCGGCCTGCTCGGCCATTTCCGCGAGTTGTATCTGTCGTCCAGCATCGGCCTGCGCAAACCGGATGTGGAGGCCTTCGACCATGTCGTGGCCGCGATCGGCGTGCCCGCCAACCGTATCGTGTTCTTCGACGATCTTGCCGAGAACATCGAAGGAGCGCGGTCGCGCGGCCTGACCACGGTCCACGTGACCTCGCCCCGCGACGTCGGGAACGACCTCAAGGCGCTCGGAATCTGATCTCTGGCCGGCAAGTCGAGGGCCGCGAATGGAACTATTTTGCCCGGGGACGAGGAACCAAAACCCTTTGTGCATTTTTATACGGAGTTCCCGGAACGATTGCCCCTCTCAGGACTCATGAGTCCGTTGGGAATTCTACATCGGGCTTATCGTCGTGTTGGGCAAAACCTACCTCACCAAGCAGGCCTCTCTGCTGATGAAATTCGCCAGGACCACATCGGATTCTGAGCTTTCCGCCAAGCTGATCAGCAAGGCCGCCGACCTGAAATCCCAGGCCGACCCGCTGCCTGACAAGGATCAGGGCCCCGCAGCGCCGGACGTCAGTCCGTACAAGCCGTCGGGGAGTTGACCGATGCTGGCCGTGGCTCTCGTCTTTCTCGTCCTCGCCATGGCCATCCTCGTACCGGTCTGTCTCGCCTTCTGGATCATGCCGCGGCGGACGTGATGCGCCCCCTTCATCGCAGAGCGGATGACGCAGGATAAATCATCCTGCGCGGCCACTGTTTTGCCTCTGCGCCTGCACTCGGCTAGAACTCTCGCCGCCGATTTGCCCGAACGGGCCCAGCAGGAGTTTTCACCCGTGGCCCTGATGCCGGTTTCCGACGCGCTCGCCGCGGTGCTGGCGGGCGCAGAGCCGCTGCCTGAAGAGATGATCGCGCTCGACGCAGCCTTCCACCGCGTGCTCGCGCGCGACGTCGCCGCGCGGCGCACGCAGCCGCCGCAGGCGATGTCGGCAATGGACGGCTATGCGGTGCGCGCGGTCGATGCGGCGAAGATCAACTCCCAGCTCACCCTGATCGGCGAGGTCGCGGCGGGCCGCCCGTTTGCGGGATCGGTCGGCGCCGGCGAGGCCGTGCGTATCTTCACCGGCGGTGTCGTTCCCGATGGCGCTGATGCGGTCGTGATCCAGGAGGACACGATCGCGGACAGCAAGCGCATCACCATCAAGGAAGCCGCCGTAACGGGGCGGCACATCCGCCCCGCCGGCGTCGACTTCTCGGAAGGCGACGTGCTGCTGCGCAAGGGAGCCCGGCTCTCCGAGCGCGACCTCGCGCTCGCCGCCGGCATGAATTACCCGCAACTGCCAGTCCGGCGACGCCCGAAGGTCGCGATCCTCGCGACCGGCGACGAGTTGGTGATGCCGGGCACCACGCCCGGTCCCGGCCAGATCGTCTATTCCAACGGCTACGCCCTGCACGCGCTCGCCCGCAGCGAGGGCGCCGATACCATCGACCTCGGCGTTGCCGCCGATACGCTTGAGGCCACCACGGCCGGCATCGGCCGCGCGCGGGAGAGTGGCGCCGACATCCTGATCACGACCGGCGGCGCCTCTGTCGGCGACCACGATCTGGTCCAGCAGGCGCTGAGGGACGAAGGTATCTCGATGGCGTTCTGGAAGATCGCGATGCGGCCAGGCAAGCCCATGATGAACGGGCGGCTCGGCGCGATGCGCGTGATCGGCCTGCCTGGCAATCCCGTGTCATCCTACGTTTGCGGCTTCCTGTTCATGGTGCCGTTGATTCGCGCGCTTTCGGGCCGTTCGATGATTCATCACCGCCGCGAACGCGCGGTGCTCGGCCGCGATGTCGGCGCCAACGACCAGCGCGAGGATTATCTGCGCGCGCGCCTCGAGCTGCGCGACGACGGCACGCTCCTCGCCCTTCCGGTCAATCACCAGGATTCCTCGCTGCTTGCGAATCTCGCTGCGGCACAGGCACTTCTCGTGCGCGCGCCATTCGCGCCGAAGGCTGAAGCCGGCACGCCTTGCGAGGTCTTGCGGCTGCCCGTCTGAGCGCTTCGTTCGCGTGCGTTCCGCGAACTTTGTCGCGTTCACGGTAAATTAAGCAGTTGCGGAACATGTATCGAACATATAGTGTCCGTTCATGATTTGTTTCGAGAATGTAGCGGCTTACTGCTGAATTCAGCGTCTCGGAATCGAACGACATCAACCGGGGGATTTTGGTCGAGATGTTAACGCGCAAACAATACGAGCTCCTGCGGTTCATCAGCGAACGGCTGAAGGAAAGCGGCGTGCCGCCCTCCTTCGATGAGATGAAGGACGCGCTCGACCTGCGGTCGAAATCGGGCATCCATCGCCTGATCACTGCGCTCGAGGAGCGCGGCTTCATCCGGCGCCTGCCCAACCGGGCCCGCGCCATCGAGGTGATCAAGCTGCCCGAGCTTCAGGCCGCTGCCGGCAGCCGCCGTGGCTTCACGCCGAGCGTCATCGAAGGCAATCTCGGCAAGGTCCGCACGACTTCGAGCCCGCCGGCGGACGAGGGCGAGCGCCCCGTCGCGGTCCCCGTGATGGGCCGCATCGCGGCCGGTACGCCGATCGAGGCCTTGCAGACCCGCAGCCACACCATCAGCGTACCGCCTGACATGCTCGGCTCGGGCGAACATTACGCGCTCGAAGTGCGCGGCGATTCCATGGTCGAGGCCGGCATTCTCGACGGCGACATGGCGCTGATCCAGCGCAACGAGAGCGCCGATACCGGCGATATCGTGGTGGCGCTGATCGACGACGAGGAAGCAACCCTGAAGCGCTTCCGCCGCCGCGGCGCCTCGATCGCGCTCGAGCCCGCCAATGCGGCCTATGAGGTCCGCATCCTGCCGCCCAACCGGGTGAAGATCCAGGGCAAGCTGATCGGGCTGTACCGGAAGTACTGATACCGGACGTGCCGGTATCCGTCATTTCGCGCCCCGCGCGCTTTCGATCGGCATCGCCGATCCGAGATTGGAGCGGACGATTGTCCGCTTCCGCTGGATAGTCTTTCTGGTTTCGCGCAGATTATCCGGCCCCTCCTCCAGCGGTAAATCCTCGGCACGCCGCACGAAGCAGCCCTGCTTCGCGGCCTTCAGGTTCGAGGAGAAGTCATGCGCCGGATCGTTCTGAGCACAGTTGCTGTGGCGCTGATCGCAGCATCAGCGTCGCAAGCCTTGGCCGCGCAAGCCTTGGCCGCGCAATCCCGGCCCCATGTCCGCAAGGACACCGCCGTAAGCGAGCAAGTCCGCAAGGCCCGCGACGCCGTCGACCGACCGTCGCGGCCGGCTTGGCAATATTCCGGCTGGTCGGCGCCTGCGGGGCGCTGACACGCGCCTGCAGAATGCAAAGGGGCGGCCTTTGTTCCTGGCGGTTTCGGGAAAGTTAATGTGATTGCGGCCTGCGGCGGCGAGCCGTAGATTTGCCTACAACCGGGCAGAACCTTTCCTATTTCCACTCTGATAGAGGCCTGCGCCTCGATTAAGAGACGTGGGTCGCTATCCCTGCATGAGGAGCACCCGATGTGTGACTACAGCCTGCATGCCGTCGCGTCGCGTCCCGCCGAAGTCGGCGAGACGATCGTCACGACAACCTTCCGCGGCACCTCGACGCGCGGCTTTGCCTCCGCAGCCGATCCGACCGTCGCGGTCTGCCTGCTCCCGGGAACGGAGCTCGCCTTCGCCGACAACGTCCGCTACGACAATCGCTGGATCTGGACGCGCACCGTCAATTCGCGCGTCGGCAAGTTCGGCAAGATCGATCCGCACATTCCCGATCGCCATCATGATGCGATCGAATTCCCCGACGGCAAATCCGTGCTGGTGACGCAGCTGGTCGAAGGCCAGCGCGCGACCGTGCTGCAACTACCGGTGACTCAGCCGCTCGGCGAGCGCGAGCACAAGCCGCAGATCATCACCGACAGCCGGCCGACCATCACCCGCCTGCCGATCGGCTGACATCGCCATTTCCGACCGGCAGGTCGGGCCAGGATTGAAAATCGCCATCGCCGGCCGAGGCCGGCGAGATGGTGGTGTTCGTGCCCCGCGAAACGCCATCGGGCGGACCACGCCGTTGCGCCTCCCACCGCACGAAGTTTGCGCTGCCCTGCCTGAATTTTGAACGTCCGTTCCGCAGCCAAATGGCCGATGCTTGGTGCGGCTTGAGACGGCGGACACGTTCGATGAAGACCTTCATTCGCGTCGTTGAACTCTGGGTGCCTGACCGCACGCGCATGCGGCTGGAATTCGGCGGCGGCCTCTACGGCGAAGGGTTGTCCGCGTTCAAGGCCGTGAGCGAAGATCTGCGCTTCGGATATGACGAGGGGCTTCCCGGCAAGGCCTGGGCCAGCGGCCACCCCGTGATCCTCACCAGATTTGCCGATTCCTATTTCAAACGGACCGATCAGGCCGTCGCCGCCGGGCTGACCTGCGGCGTGGCGGTGCCGGTGTTTTCAGGCGAATTCCTGCAAGCCGTCATGGTGCTGTTCTGCGGCGACGACGAGGCCCATGTCGGCGCGATCGAGCTCTGGCACAACGATGCCGAAACCTCCCACGAGATGGGGCTCGTCGACGGCTATTACGGCACCGCCGACATGTTCGAATTCAACTCCCGCCACACCAGATTTCCGCGTGGCTTCGGCCTGCCCGGCCGCATCTGGAAAGCCGGCCTGCCGCTGATCATCAAGGACCTACACGATGCCAGGAGTTTTCTGCGCTGGGAGGACGCCGCCAAAGTCGGAATCAATCTCGGCGTCGGCGTTCCCTACCGGACCGGCACCGATCAGACCTGGGTGCTGACATTCCTCTCCGCGCAGGCGACCCCGATTGCGCGACGCTTCGAGATCTGGATCCCGGACGAGGCCCGTTCGGCGCTGGTCTTCCGCGCCGGCGATTGCAGCGCGCAGACCGACCTCTCCGCACTCTATGCGACGAAATCCATCGCCAAAGGCGAAGGCAGCATCGGCGGGGCCTGGGCCACCGGCATGCCCGCGCTCAACGACGATCTCGCGCGTGACGTCTCGGTCGCAGCTTTGCAGGCCAGCGCCTCTGGACTGAGCCAGATGGTCGTCCTGCCGGTGATCGGCAACGCCAGGCTCGACGCCGTGCTGGCCTGGTATCTGTAACCCGTCCGCTCAATCCTCGGCCTGCAGGTCGGCTTCCGATGGCGTCGCGGTTGCGGGGAGCCGCCGCCTGCGGCGCAAGGCTCGCGCCGAAATCCGCCTCGCCGGCGGCGGCCGGGGACCACGGACGGTCTGCCCCCCTTGCCTTCGCCGCCTGAACCGCAAAGCCGTCGCCGCTTCGCGTCAGCGCCAGCGCGCCCTGCCTTGCGAGACGCTGACGGTCGACAACCATCGCCGCGCAATCCGGCGGCGCCGGCCGCGCCGTCACCACCAGCGCGGCACGGCTGCAATCGTCAGCCAGTGAATCGATGCGCAAGGCCAGCGCGACCAGGCGCCCGTCGGCGAGCGGCGTCACGCAGCCGGCTTCGTCGCACGACACGCCGGCGGCCAGTGAGGCACTGCCGGCATCGCGCGGATCGGCGTCGGCGGCGAGCCATTCCTTCAGAAGAAAACTGTCCTTGCTCGACCTGATGAGTTGCAGGCGCGACGCTCTGGCCGTCACCGGCGATCAGCACATCGGGCTGCCGCGCGCACAGTCCCCAGGGGATCGCGGCCAGCAACACCACCGCGCCGGCCCAGCGCAACGGCGTGCGCAACAAACCCATCACGATGATCCCCAAGCTTGCAGCGATCAGCGGTGCGATGCCGAAAGCCGAGATGCGGCCGACCGCGCCCGGCAAAGCGGCCACCCAGCGCGACACCGCAACCATCCAGTCGATGCCGATCCCCATCAGCCACCAGAACGGACCATCAAGTCCGAACGGCGCTGCAATCAAGCCCAGCAGGCCCGCGGGCATCACCAGAGCCGAAACCACCGGCATCGCCCCGAGGTTGGCGAGCACGCCGAACGGGGTGACGCGGTGGAAGTGGAAGGCGGCATAGGGCGTGGTCGCGAGCCCCGCGATCAGCGAGGCCAGGAACAGCATCGCGATTTCGCGTCCGCCCCACATTGCAATCCGCGCGGTCGCGGAATGATCGGGCGACGCAAACAGGTTCGGCATGCCGATCTGCACCAGCGCCACCAGTCCGAGCGTCGCGGCGAAGGACATTTGAAAACTCGGATGCACAAGTGCTTCCGGTGCGACCGCGAGCACGATCAGCGCGGCCACCGCCAGCGTGCGGAAGGTGATGGCACGGCGATCGACCATGACCGCGATCAACACCACCGCCGTCATGAAGAACGAGCGTTGCGTGGCGACCTCCGCACCCGACAGCAGTAGATAGAACGCGGCTGCGACCAGCGCGGCGGCCGCCGACCATTTCTTGATGGCAAAGCCGGCCGCCATTCCAGGGATCAGCGCCAGCAGCGCGCGCACCGCGAAGAAGACCACGCCGGCGACGACCGCCATGTGATAGCCGGAAATCGAGAGCACATGTCCGAGCCCCGAGATGAACATGGCGTCGTTGACGGGCGTGGTAATCGCATCGCGCCGGCCCGTGAGCAGCGCGGTCGCAATCGCCCGGTTGTCGCCCTCGAGCGTGGCGCGGATGCGCGCGTCGATCGCATCGCGCAGACCCTGCATGAAGGCGGCATAACGCAGCCGCAAGCCACCGGCATCCGGCGGCACCGACGCCGCAATCGTGCCCATCACGAAGCCGGAGGCGCCGATGCCCTGGAAGAACATGTCGCGCGAAAAATCATAGCTGCCGGGGCGCACCGGCGACAACGGCGGCAACAGCCGCGCCTTCAACTGCACGAAGCTGCCGACCTCGGGCGAAGTCCCCTTGCGCACGGAGAGGCGCACGCGTTCGAGCTTGACGTCGCTGCGCTGCGCCTCCATCGCGGTGACGCGCAGCACGAAACGGTCGGTGCGCTCACGGATGTCGCGGGTCTCGACGAAGCCCGACAGCGAGACGGAATAGAGCGGCTTTGCCAGCACCGTGTGCGCGATCCGCGCCGTCTTCCAGGTCGCCGTGGCAAGACCGGCCGCGACCGCCGCGATCATGATCGCCGGCGCAAACAACCGGCTCCGCCGCAACAGCACGGCGCCAAGCATGAGTGCGATGGCCGTCGCGGCAGCGCCCCACAGCACCGGTTCATGATCGGCGGCAAAGTAGAGCGCGATGCCGCCACCGAACGCGACCGGCACCCACGGCAACAATCGCCCGGCGCCGGCCTCGGCGCGCGCCCATTCGCGCAGGGTCTCGGCGAGCGACGTCCACAGGTCGAACCCTGCCGGCACGAGGCCGCCCGCGGAGGCAGCTCGGCCGACGGGCCAAGTCCCCGCGATCCAAGTCCCCGCGATCCCCTGGGACCGAACTGGCCGGCCCGGCTCCGCCATTCCCTGCACCTTACGATACGCGACAGGCCAAGAGGCTACCGGAACGTGCAGGCAGGCGAATAGCGGTACGGATCAGGAACGGAGTGAAGGTCCCCCTACTTTTCCTCTTCCATCGTCACGGCGACGTCCGCCTTGGCCGAGAGCCGAACCTTGTTGCCCTCGACACCGGCGACGAGGCCCTTGTCGATGAAGTGATGGTGGCCCTTGTGGCTGCCCTCGCCGCTGTCCTTCTTGGTCAGCTTGATGCGATGGCCCTCGACCTTGTCGACCGTGCCGATGTGGACGCCATCGGCGCCGATGACTTCCATATGCTCTGCGATGTTCTGCATGGTGAGATCCTTGTTGGGGACCCACACAACGCCTGAGAGGCCTTTCCGTTCGTTCGTGACAAAACCGCCCGGCGCGATGGGCGACCGTTCCATCTCGGGACGGGTCGCTCGGTTCAGGTCGATTGAGCCGAAAGTCTCATAAGACGCCAGCCCCGGCGGGATTACATTGCTTCTACGCCTCCCCGGCAGACGGGCAGGTCGTGATAGCTCGCGGTACCGAAGAGACCGCTGGAGCTCTTTCTCAGGTGGCTCAAGCGTCCCTGAGACCAGGCGTTGCGGACGCAACTCGCAATTCTCGCCTGTAGCGTTCGCGCACCAAGCGTACTCCACGAGCGAATGGGCGCTGAAAGGCGCCAGGAGTAGCGTTTGAATTTGATAGGAGCAGCACATGGCAGTTCAAGTACCGAGCGATTTTCGCCGCGTGATTGTTGCTGCATCGGTGGGAAACGTCATCGAATGGTATGATTTCTATATCTTTGGCAGCCTGGCCGCAGTTCTGTCGGTCAAGTTCTTCGAGCAGTCCCACCCGGTTGCAGCCCTCCTCAGCACGATCGCGCTGTTCACTGCAGGCTTCCTGATACGTCCGCTGGGAGCTTTCCTCTTTGGATGGATGGGCGACCGG
This sequence comes from Bradyrhizobium sp. Mp27, assembly GCF_029953005.1. NCBI lineage: Bacteria > Pseudomonadati > Pseudomonadota > Alphaproteobacteria > Hyphomicrobiales > Nitrobacteraceae > Bradyrhizobium > Bradyrhizobium sp. Mp27. Next base: position 66,474 of record NZ_JASAUS010000033.1, read on the forward strand.
GTCGGGCGAAAATATACGTTCCTCATCACGCTGAGCGGAATGGGACTGGGTACGGGGGCAATCGGGTTGATCCCGACCTACCAGTCCATCGGTCTGACGGCGGCGTTCCTTCTATTCGGCTTGCGCATGATCCAGGGTCTGTGTCTGGGCGGCGAATATGGCGGCGCCATCACCTATGTCGCGGAGCATGTTCCGGACGAGAAGCGCGGCTACTACACCGGCTGGCTGCAGACCTCGCCAACTCTCGGCATCGTGGTGTCCCTGGCCGTGATCATCCTGACACGGACCTGGTTCGGCAATCAGGCCTTCGACGAATGGGCGTGGCGCGTCCCGTTCCTGGTGTCCTTCCTGCTGGTGGCCATCGCGATCTATATCCGCCTCCAGCTCCAGGAGACGCCGATCTTCCAGGAGATCAAGGCCCGCGGACAGATGACGAGGAATCCGTGGAAGGAGGCCTTCCTCAGTTCGAACATCAAATACATCGGGATCGCCGTCGTGGTCCTGATCGGACAGGGCGTGGTCTGGTACAGTGGTCAATTCTGGGCGCTGTACTTTCTGCAGCAGGTCTCCAAGGTGGACCCGCTGACCTCGGCCTACATCGTGGGAGCCGCGCTGCTCATTGCAACGCCGAGCCTGATCTTCTTTGGCTGGCTGTCGGATCAGATCGGCCGCAAGCCGGTGATCCTCGGAGGCATGCTGCTCGCCGCGATCACGTACTATCCGCTGTATCTGTGGCTGGGATCGGTCACGCAGCCCGGAAACATCAACTATCCGACCGCGATCTTCATCATCTTCATCCTCGTTTGCTATGTCGGGATGGTGTACGGGCCGGTCGGCGCGTTTCTGGCGGAATTCTTCCCCGCCAGGATCAGGTACACGTCGGTCTCCGTGCCGTACCACATCGGCAACGGTTGGGGTGGCGGATTGGTGCCGTTCATCACCTCGGCGGCATTCGCCGCGACCGGCAGCATCGGCTACGCACTGATCTACCCGATCGTGGTCCCCGCGGTGTGCTTCGTGCTCGCTGTCTTCCTGATGCCGGAAACGCGCAAGATCAGCATCTGGCAACCGATCGAGCCCAGAGTAGCGTCGTAAGGTAATCACCTCTCCTCCGGCCGCCAGCCGATGGCGGTCGGAGAGGAGCCGGCAACCTCTCGTCTCAGCCGGCGCGGTGAGGCCAGTGATCGTGCCACCAGGTACCGAAGTCGTGATCGGTCATCAATTCCCAGACCGCGAGCAAGATCACCAATAGGCCCGACACTACGCTGCTGATCGTGGCCGATACGGGCTCATAGCCAATGGACCAAGGCGCCAGCACCAGAGCCAAACCCAGCAGCATTTCGCCCCACTCTTCCAGGTAGGACGGGATGACAAAGGCTTCCACGGCAAACAGCATGACGCCGAGCCCGAGTGCGATGGTGATCCAGACAGCAGCCCCGGATAAGCCGAGGACAAAGGACGACAGGACCAGCCACACGCCCACCAACAGGCTACCAGCGTCTTGCCAATGTTGGATGCGCATGATGCTCACCTCCCTTCTCGTATAGATGTGGGGGCGCGCCAATGAAGAACCATCCTCCGGCCTGCGCTGTGTTGCCGCGACCAGGAGCCGGCGCCCCATCCGGGCGCCCATGCCCCGGAAAGGGCCCTTGCAAGTGCGGCGCACCAGGATGCAGACTATCGGCGCTTGACAGGTGTCAATGTCTGCCGTTCTAGGCCCACCCGGTTCGCGCCCAGAACAAGAGGGAGATGACGCCATGCGAGAAATGGAAATCCACGACTATGCGCGGCAGTTGCTGGAAGCCCATGGCCCCAAGGCCATTGCCGAAGCGGCTCAAAACGCCATCGACCTCGAGCAGAACGGCGAGCTCGAATTGGCCAAAACCTGGCGCCACATCGAAGACGCGATGAAGCTGATGCGCGGGCCACATCAAAGCTGACTGCCGTCGCGCGAAGCTCGCCTGACTGCGGCGACAACGCCGAAGGTGGACCACAGTCCGTCGCGAGCCGCCAGGTTGCGGCCGAACGGCTACGCGATCTCGGGACGCTGACCTGGGAGCGAAGCCATGGTTGCGAAATGTACGACAGCCGAAGACCTCGTGAAGGTGATCGCGGACGAGAAAGTCCAGATGATCGATTTGCGGTTCACCGACCTGCCGGGGGTGTGGCAACATTTTTCCGTCCCGCCGAGCGCGGTGAATGCCGATGCACTCAATGAAGGCATTGGATTCGATGGCTCATCGATCCGAGGCTTCCAGGAGATCCAGGAAAGCGACATGCTGGTCGTCGCCGATCCGACGACGGCATTCGTCGACCCCTATAGTCCGGCCAAAACGCTGGTTCTCATCTGCAACATCCGCGACCCCGTGACCGGCCAGTCCTATAGCCGGGATGCCCGCTACATCGCCCAGAAAGCCGAAATCTACCTCAAGGGCACCGGGCGCGCCGATACGAGCTATTTCGGCCCGGAAGCGGAGTTCTTCGTCTTCGACGAGGTGCGCTACGCACAGGGCATCAACTACGCCATGCACGCAGTCGACTCCAGCGAAGGCAGCTGGAACACCGGCTCTGAGGAAGGGCCGAACCTCGGCCACAAACCGCGCCCGAAGGAGGGATACTTTCCCGTTCCCCCGACCGACAGCATGCAGGCGCTACGCACCGAAATGGTGCTGACCATGGAAGCTCTGGGGATCCAGATCGAGGCCCATCATCATGAAGTCGCAACCGGCGGCCAAAACGAGATCGACATGCGCTTCACCACCCTCACCCGCATGGCCGACAACCTGATGATCTACAAATACGTGGTGAAGAACACCGCGCATCAGCACGGCAAGACCGCGACATTCATGCCGAAGCCGCTGTTCGAGGACAACGCTTCGGGCATGCACGTTCACCAATCGCTCTGGAAGGGTGAGACCAATCTGTTCTACGACAAAAGTGACTACGCAGAGTTGAGCCAGCTCGGCCGCTACTACATCGGCGGGCTATTGAGCCACGCCTGGGCGTTGTGCGGGCTTTGCGCCCCCACGACGAATTCCTATCGGCGTCTGGTGCCGGGCTATGAAGCTCCGATCAACCTCGTCTACTCCCAGCGCAATCGCTCCGCCTGCTGCCGGATTCCCCCGCGGGTCACTTCAAATTCCTCCGGGTGTGGTCAGTCAAATTCCTCCACCCGCGAGGCAGGACAAGGGACTGTTAGTTTGAGTTTGTTTCCCGGGCAAGAGCTTCA
>NZ_JASAUS010000034.1:0-69103 GCF_029953005.1 Bradyrhizobium sp. Mp27
AGCACGCCTCAAGCACCTTGCGATCTTTCCTCGAAAGGTGGACTTCTCTTGCTTCGGGTATCATCCCGACCTTGAATCACGACTCACGTTCCAAGAAAAGTGGGTACTAGCGAGGATTTCATGGACGACACGAGCACGGCTTCACGACACATCGCATCGCGACAAAGCACAGATGTCGACACGCTTGGGCTCGCAACCGCTGCAGCAGCGATTCGCAACGGCGACATTACCTCGGAGGCCTACACCGCGGCGCTTTTACAGCGCGCCCGAGCGCTTGCTGAGCTGAACGCCTTCATCACCATCGACGAGGCCGGGGTGCTGGCGGCCGCGAGGGCCGCAGACAAATCGCGTGCGGCCGGATCGGCGGCCCCGCTTCTTGGCGTGCCGCTTGGAGTGAAGGACAGTTATTTGACGAAAGGGCTACCTACCAGCCTGGGCGTTGAAGGTCTCGCTCGCTTCGTGCCGCGCGAAGATGCCGACGCTGTCCGGGCCATTAAGGGGGCGGGCGCTTTGGTCTTCGGCAAGAACAACCTCGTCGAGATGTCGTACGGCTTGACCGGTCATAACGCACGTTACGGCCAGGTGAAGAATCCGCACGCACGAGATCGCGTGTCGGGCGGCTCCTCGAGCGGCTCCGCCGCATCCGTGGCCGCTGGCCTCGTTCCCGCGTCCTTGGGCGGTGACACCGTCGGGTCCATCCGGGTACCCGCATCGTTCTGCGGGGTCGTGGGATTTAAGCCAACCACCGGGCGTTGGCCGCGCTACGGCGTTGCGCCGATCTCCCATACGCTCGACACGACGGGCGCATTCGCGCGTAGCGTTGAGGACTGCATTCTGGTGGATCAGGTCGTGACCGGCGAACAGGCAGCGGAGTCCTCCGACGGCGGCTACGGCCTGAAGGGTGTCAGGCTGGCCTTCGCGCCGCGACAGTTTCTGGATCTGGTGGATTCAGAAGTCGAGACCCGCTTCCGCGAGGTGGTTCGGCGCTTGCAGGACGCCGGCGCCGAGGTCGTTGAAGTAGACCTTGGCGACGATTTCAATTCCCTCGTCCAAACCGCAACATGGGGCATCTTCGCTCATGAGACGATGGGCGAAATTTCAGAGTTTCTTCGCCGCCATGACATTCCGACCACGTTCGAGGCCATTTACGAGGGCCTTAAGCCCCAACTTCGGCAGGCGTGGGGGCACATCGTACTGCCGGGTGGCGCAGGTGCTACCTCGGCAGAGGCCTATCAGACTGCGCTCGACGTGAGCCGGCCGGAAATCCAGCGCCGGCTCAACATGGCGTTCGTCTCTCATGGAGCGCTGGTCATTCTGCAACCGACCACGCCCTGCACGGCGCCTTTGATCGACGAGCAGGCGACCGTCCATATCGCGGGGCAGGAGGTTAGCTACCTCGCTTTGGCGAACCACACCGTGTCGGCAAGCAGCGTGGGGTTGCCCGGTGTCAGCCTTCCTGTTGGCTTGTCTCGCGCGGGGCTGCCGATCGGGCTTGAGCTGGATGCCCCCTTAGGGAGCGACCGGGGGCTTCTAAGCCTTGCCCGCGGCATCGAGGGCATCTTGGGCGCAGAGTCGAGTGCGATCTAACGTCGTGATCGACCAGCATCGGTTTTCAGTCGGTTTGGCAGCGATAATGTCGATCCAGTGGCCCAGCAACTTGATCGCGACTTCCAAGCTTTGCTGGAAGCGGCCGCAGCGTAAGGGCCGCGGGATATTGGTGGAGAGGAGAGAAGATGCGCTTCGAGAAAGGTCATAAGGCGGCGACGCGACGGCACATCATCGATGTGGCGTCGAAGTGCATGCGCCGGAACGGCATCTCCGCCACCGGGATCGCCGGGACCATGGACGAGGCCGGCCTGACCAAAGGCGCATTCTCTCCGCACTTCGAATCCAAAGACGCGCTCGTTCGCGAGGCGCTGGCGAGCGCGCTCGACGACCAGCAACATCGCCTCGATGAGGATCAGCGGAGAGGCCTGGACCTTGAGGGCGCGATCCGGAGCTACCTGAACCGCGCTCACCTCGAAGACCCGACGGGCGGATGCCCCTCGGCGGCGTTGCTCCCCGAAATCGCCCGACAGCCCCTGTCCACCAGGAAAGATTACGAGAAGGGGCTGCGAAGCTACGTTGCGACATTGGCCGCACTGCTCCTGACGCAGATGCATCAGCGAGCCGCCGCCGCGCGACCGCCATCTTCGGTCTCTTGGTGGGCACCCTTCAGTTCGCGCGGGCCGTGCCCAACGCTGCGCAGGCGGAGCAGATCCTGGAAGGCGGCGTTGAGGCCGCCTTGCACTTGGCACGAGCTCCCTCTCGCTAGATTAGGAAGCCGGGAGAGGCAGTCCCTCGAGGTCCGCTTCACCAAACAGAGCAGACACGGCGTCGCATTGTCCGCCCCGAGCAGCGAAGGGCGTCGCCGGCTCCGAGCGCAACGATTGGGCGATCTGATTCGCGCATTCAATCGCGCTTTGATGCTGCGTTGGTTTTGCTTCATGATGATTGGCAGGCCGCCAGTGCGGCTCAATAAGGGGGGTGTTGAAATGAGGAAGTTTTCGCTTGTATTGCTGTCGACAGTCGCTCTCGGCCCGATCACAGCCCAGGCTGCGGATCTGGCGCCGGTCCGTATGTCGTCGAAGGCTCCCGCTCAGGTGGGCAACTGGACGGGATTCTATATCGGCGGCAACGTTGGTTATGGCTGGGGCAGCTACGATGCGTCGAACGCCACTGGGACAATCGTGAACTCGAATGGCGGTTCGGGCATCTATGCCTTCAACCCCGTATCCGGCAACGGTAATGGCGTCACCGCCGGTATCCAAGCCGGCTACAACTGGCAGATTGAACAGACGGTGCTCGGCATTGAGGCTGATTGGCAGTATCTCAATTCAAAGGCCAGCACCGGCAACTCGGCTATTGCTGTTCCCGTCTTCATCGGCGGCAATTTCAGCGGCAGCACTTCCGTCAGCACCGATTGGTATGCGACCTTCCGTGGCCGAGTGGGTTATGCGTTTGGGCCGGCGTTGCTTTACGCGACTGGCGGTATTGCGTTGGCCGATACCAAGGTCAATGCGAACGCTACGGGCAGTATCGTCACTGCCCTCTTCCCGCCAACCCTGGGACCGCTGGGCTCCATGAGCGCTTCTGACAGCGCCGTCCTGATCGGCTACGCGGTTGGCGGCGGTTTCGAATATGCTCTGGGGGCAGGGTGGTCGGTCAAGGGCGAGTATCTGCACATGGGCTTCGGCACGAAAGGCTACAACTTGACCGGCTCGCTTCAATCGCCGGCCGGGTTGACGGGCGTCATCGCGACTCACGTCGATATCAAGCCGAGCTTCGACATCGCGCGCGTTGGTGTGAACTATCGCTTCTGATCAGCGGATCTGAAGACGTGAAGAAAGGGAGGCTTCAGGTCTCCCTTTCTCGCAATCGCAGGCCTTAGGCGTGCCTACTCGTCATCCTCGTCTTCGTCCTCATCCTCGTCGTGATCTTCCACTTCCAGGCGGTCGAGCGCGGCCAGCGGCAGCGTCTCGCGGAACAGATCGCCTTCCGAGCCCATCCAGAGGCAGAGGATGTCGTCGCCTTTCACCTCTGCGACGGTCAGCGGCTGGCCGCCGGATTTCAGCATCACGACGTCGCCGGTTTTCAGTTCCATGGATGGTCCTTTCGGGGTTGATCGACGAGAGGGGAGGCTAGCAAGCCGTCATGACAGGCCGATCACGGGCTATGGGACCCGTGAATTCGCCGCGGCTTGCGCAGACTGCCGAAACGTCGATGGCAGAGGTTCGAGTGGGGGATCGCTCGAGGTCACCAGGGGCTATTCCGTCCCAGGCCCGGCGATGATGGCATCATGCGCCTGTTTTGCCCGACGCGTCAAATGATTTCGTAAAATCAGCAATGAATTGCGTTTGCGGCAAGCTGTTGAAATTGCAGCAGCCGGCTACTGTGCATGGGGTTGTTTTCGATGTTTTGTTTTCGCCTGGGTTACGGCTGGTCCGGCACGAGTTCGGTCAGCGAGCGGATGATGCGGTCGGGCTTGACGGCCGAGCCTTTGGGCAGGCCGTCGCCATGCACGTCGATCCAGATCGAGTAGATGCCGAGGCGCTGCGGCGTCACGACTTCCCATTCCAGATTGTCGCCGATCATCCAGGTGTCTTTCGCGGTGACGCCGAGCGCCTCCATCGCGTGCAGATAGGCGCGCTCCTCGGGCTTGCCGAAACCGTGCTCGCCCTCGATCTGGATGTGATCGAAGCGATGAGTCAGCTCGAAGCGCTCGACCTTGGCGCGCTGCATGTCGGCGGCGCCGTTGGTGACCAGCGCGAGTTTGACGCCGCGTGCCTTGAACGCGTCGATCGCATCATGCGCGCCGGGGAACACGAAGATCGCTTCTTCGCGATAGGTCGTGAAGCGGTTGGCGAGGCGATCGGCGAGATCGTCGGAGAGGGCGCGGTGGCCGTCGGCGGCGAGCGCGGCGAAGCCGCCCCGCACCGTGAGCCGCCGCGCCTCGCCAAGCTTCATCCGCCACGCGGCTTCCGCGTTCGCCCAGAAGTTTCGTGCGAAGGCCAAAACTGCGGTCGCGACCTGCTGCGGCGGCAGCGGCGCGAGCTCGTCGGCAAATTCTTCTGCGATCGTATTCCAGGCGATCTCGGGCCGGCCGTAGGCCGACAGGATGGTGTCGTCCATGTCGATCAGCATGGCGCGCGGTAGCGGAGGCATCGCGGTGCTCATGGCCATTTCACCTCCGGCGGCAGCGACGATAGGATGGAGTCCACGTTGCCGCCGGTCTTGAGCCCGAAGATCGTGCCGCGGTCGTAGAGCAGGTTGAATTCGACATAGCGTCCGCGCCGGATCAATTGCTCCTCGCGATCCTCAGCGGTCCAGGCGCTCGCGAAATTGCGCCTGACGATGTCAGGGTAGATTTTCTGGAAGGCGCGGCCGACATCCTGGGTGAAGGCGAGGTCGGCGTCCCAGTCGCCGCTGTCGTGCCAGTCGTAGAAGATGCCGCCGATGCCGCGCGCCTCTTTCCGGTGTGGCAGGTAGAAATACTCGTCGCACCATTTCTTGTACTTGTCGTAGTCGGCAACGCCGTTCGGGCCCGTGCAGGCCTCCTTCATCGCGGCGTGGAAGGCGAGCGTGTCGGGATCGTCCTGCGTGCGCCGGCGGTCGAGCACCGGCGTGAGATCGGCGCCGCCGCCGAACCAGGCTTTTGTGGTGACGACGAAGCGGGTGTTCATGTGCACGGCGGGCACGTGCGGATTGCGCAGATGCGCGATCAGCGAGATGCCGGAGGCCCAGAACTTGGGGTCGTCTGCCGCGCCCGGGATCTGGGCGCGAAACTCGGGCGCGAATTCGCCGTGCACCGTCGAGCAGTGCACGCCGACCTTCTCGAACAGGCGGCCGGACATCATCGACATCACGCCGCCGCCACCGGGCGCGCCGGTATGATCGGTGCGCTGCCAGGGCGTGCGTTTGAAGCGCCCGGCCGCGCCCGGATAAAGGCTTTCCGGCGCGTCATCCTCCAGCCGCTCGAAGCTCGCGCAGATGTCGTCGCGCAAAGCTTCGAACCAGGCGCGGGCGCGCGTCTTGCGGTCTTCGATTGTTGAGGCGTCCATGTCCAATTCCAAAACCGGTCTCGTAGGGTGGGCAAAGGCGCTCTTGCGCCGTGCCCACCATCTTCACTGTCGTCCTGATTGGTGGGCACGCTTCGCTTTGCCCACCCTACGAATTTCACCCCTGCGGACCGTAATAGGTGCAGCTCTCGTTGCAACTGTCGCGGTGGATGCTGACGCGGGTGAGCTTGCCGATATGCTGGAGCCGCTCCCAGACGAAGCGCGAGAGGTTTTCCAGCGTCGGTGTGCCCAGCGCCTCGATCTTGTTGAGGTATTTGTGGTCCAGCGTGAGCCGCACGTCCTCGATGGCGCGCTGGACGAGGCCGAGATCGACCACCATGCCGGTCGCAGGGTCGGGCGTGCCGCGCAACGTCACCTCGGCGCGGAAGGAGTGGCCGTGGATCTCCTCGCTCGCGGCGCCAAAGGTCGTTCCCGACAATGAGTGCGCCGCCTCGAAGCGGAACGATTTCGTCAATTCCCACATCTGTTCGAAAACCAATCCTATCTGATGCCGAGCGATTTATGCGTCTGCACGCTCAGCCGCCATTGCGGATGGCGAAGGCAATAGTCGATCGCACGCACGGTGTTTTGGGCAACCTCGGGTCCGTCCATCGGCTGCAGCGAGAAGCGTTCGAAGGCGAGGCTCTCGAAGGTCTCGGGGGCGGCGAGGGCCTGCGGATAGACCAGCTTCAGCTCGTGGCCGCGGCGCTGGACGAGCTCGCTGCCGCCTTTGGGGCTGACACAGATCCAGTCGAGCCCCTCAGGCGCCGCAATCGTGCCATTGGTCTCGACGCCGATCTCGAAGCCGCGGGCGTGGAGGGCGTCGATCAGCGCGGCGTCGACCTGGAGCAGCGGCTCGCCGCCGGTGAGCACCACGTAGCGGTTGTTGTCGGTGGCAGCCGTCCATTGAGCGGCAATGGTGTCGGCGAGTTCCGCGGCCGAGGCATAGCGGCCGCCGAGCGTGCCGTCGGTGCCGACGAAGTCGGTGTCGCAGAATTTGCAGGTCGCGGCCTCGCGGTCGGCCTCGCGGCCGCTCCAGAGGTTGCAGCCGGCAAAACGGCAGAACACGGACGCGCGGCCGGCATGGGCGCCTTCGCCTTGCAGGGTCAGGAAGATTTCCTTGACCGCGTAACTCAATGATCTCTCCTCAACATATCAAACTTGCGGGTTCCGGAGCTGCCGCAGCGCCTCGCCTGCGGCCATCGCCGCGGTCATGGCGACATTGAGCGACCGCAGCCCCGCCGTGATCGGGATTACCAGCCGCGCATCCGCAGCCTCGACCACCGCGTCGGTGACGCCGGCGCTCTCGCGCCCGAATAGCAGGATGTCCGACGTCTGGTAATGAAAATCGCGGTAATCAGTGGCGGCCTTGGTGGTGAACAGCAGCAGGCGGTAGCCCTGTGTCGCACGCCAGTCCTCGAATTTCGACCAGGAGTCGTGGCGGGTCACGCTGACATGATCGAGGTAGTCCATTCCCGCCCGGCGGAACAAGCGGTCGGAGAACGGGAAGCCTGCCGGCTCGATGATGTGGGCGGCCATGCCCAGGCAGGCACAGAGCCTGAGAATCGTGCCGGTGTTCTGGGCAATGTCGGGTTGGAAAAGCGCGATCTGCATGGGCTGTATCGGGGTCGGTGCGGGCCGGAAATGTCTCAATAAAACATCGCTGGCCGCGGAATTCGTGCATTGCACGCCCCCACGCCGTTAGCGGGCTTGCGCTCGCCCGGCAAGGGTGCCAATAGAACGATTCTGGACTGCTGTTTTCGCCCTGTTTCGGTGGGGACAAGTGAAGTTCTGCCGCCGCGGGGGGCCGCGGGCGCCGGCATACTGTTTTGGGGACCTTGGGGGCTCCCGGAACGGTTCCGCCGGCAGCATAAGAAGAAAGGGTTGGAATCGTGACGACAGCGTCTTCGGCGGACCATCCGACACGCCGTGATTTCTTATTCGTTGCAACGGGGGCAGCTGCAGCAGTAGGGGGCGCAGCTGCGCTCTGGCCCTTCATCTCTCAAATGAATCCCGATGCGTCGACCATCGCCGCCGGTGCGCCGATCGAGGTCGATCTCAGCCCGATCGCCGAGGGGCAGGACATCAAGGTGTTCTGGCGCGGCAAGCCGATCTACGTCAGCCACCGCACCAAGAAGCAGATCGACGAGGCGCGCGCCGTCAACGTGGCGAGCCTGCCCGATCCGCAGTCCGACGAGGCCCGGGTCAAGCCGGGCCACGAGCAGTGGCTGGTCGTGATCGGCATCTGCACCCATCTCGGCTGCATTCCGATCGCTCATGAGGGCAATTACGACGGGTTCTTCTGCCCCTGCCATGGTTCGCAGTACGATTCGTCCGGCCGCATCCGCCAGGGGCCCGCGCCCGCGAACCTGCCGGTGCCGCCGTACCAGTTCGTTTCCGACACCAAAATCCAGATCGGCTGAGCTTCGGGCCTTCGCCCGAAGCTTCGCGCCGTCTCGTCGTTATATTTCCTCAGGATCGCATCATGAGCGGACCATCCGACTACCAGCCGAGCAATCCGGCCCTGCAATGGATCGAGCGACGTCTGCCGATCATCGGTCTCGTCCATTCCTCCTTCGTCGTCTATCCCACCCCGCGCAACCTGAACTACTGGTGGACCTTCGGCGCCATCCTCTCCTTCATGCTGGGGATGCAGATCCTGACCGGTGTTGTCCTGGCGATGCACTACACGCCGCATGCCGATCTCGCCTTCAAGTCGGTCGAGCTGATCGTCCGTGACGTCAATTACGGCTGGCTGCTGCGCAACATGCATGCCTGCGGCGCGTCGATGTTCTTCTTCGCGGTCTACGTCCACATGCTGCGCGGCCTCTATTACGGCTCCTACAAGGAGCCGCGCGAGGTGCTCTGGATCCTCGGCGTCATCATCTACCTCCTGATGATGGCGACCGGCTTCATGGGCTACGTGCTGCCGTGGGGCCAGATGAGCTTCTGGGGCGCCACCGTCATCACCAATCTGTTCTCCGCCATTCCCTATGTCGGCGAGAGCATCGTGACGCTGCTGTGGGGCGGCTATTCGGTCGGCAACCCGACGCTGAACCGCTTCTTCTCGCTGCACTATCTGCTGCCGTTCCTGATCGCGGGCGTCGTCGTGCTCCACGTCTGGGCGTTGCATGTCGCCGGCCAGAACAATCCTGACGGCGTCGAGCCGAAGACGGAAAAGGACACGGTGCCGTTCACGCCGCACGCGACCATCAAGGACGGGTTCGGTGTCGCCTGCTTCCTGCTGCTCTACGCCTGGTTCATCTTCTACATGCCGAACTATCTCGGCGACGCCGACAACTACATCCCGGCGAACCCGGGCGTGACGCCGCCGCACATCGTGCCGGAATGGTATTACCTGCCGTTCTACGCGATCCTGCGTTCGATCCCGAACAAGCTCGCGGGCGTGATCGGGATGTTCTCGGCGATCATCATCCTGTGCTTCCTGCCCTGGCTCGATGCCGCCAAGACCAGGTCGTCGAAGTACCGGCCGCTGGCCAAGCAGTTCTTCTGGATCTTCGTCGCGGTCTGCATCCTGCTCGGCTATCTCGGCGCGCAGCCGCCGGAAGGCATCTACGTGATCGCCGGCCGGGTCCTGACGGTCTGCTATTTCGCCTATTTCCTGATTGTGCTGCCGCTGCTCTCGCGCATCGAGACGCCGCGGCCGGTGCCGAACTCGATCTCGGAGGCGATCCTGGCCAAGGGCGGCAAGGCGGTGGCCTCGGTCGCCATCGCGCTCGTTGCTGCCGGCGCGCTGTTCCTCGGCAGCCTTCAGGACGCTCGCGCCTCCGAAGGCAGCGAGAGGCCGCCGGGCAACAAATGGTCGTTCTCCGGCCCTTTCGGTAAGTACGACCGCGGCGCGCTCCAGCGCGGCCTGAAGGTCTACAAGGAGGTCTGCTCGAGCTGCCATGGCCTGTCCTACATCGCCTTCCGCAACCTCGCGGAAGCCGGCGGCCCCGGCTATTCGGTGGCGCAGGCAGCGGCGTTTGCGTCCGACTACAAGGTCAAGGACGGCCCGAACGATGCGGGCGACATGTTCGAGCGCCCGGGCCGGCCGGCGGACTATTTCCCCTCGCCATTCCCGAACGAGCAGGCGGCCCGTGCGGCGAACGGCGGTGCGGCGCCGCCCGATTTGTCGCTGATCACCAAGGCGCGCTCCTACGGCCGCGGCTTCCCCTGGTTCATCTTCGACTTCTTCACCCAGTACCAGGAGCAGGGCCCGGACTATGTCGCAGCGGTGCTCCAGGGCTTTGAGGACAAGGTGCCTGAGGGCGTCACCATCCCGGAAGGCTCCTACTACAACAAGTACTTCCCGGGTCACGCCATCAAGATGCCGAAGCCGCTCAGCGACGGCCAGGTGACCTATGACGACGGCTCGCCGACCACGGTCGCGCAATATTCCAAGGACGTCACCACGTTCCTGATGTGGACCGCCGAACCCCACATGGAAGCTCGCAAGCGCCTCGGCTTCCAGGTGTTCGTGTTCCTGATCATCTTCGCGGGCCTGATGTACTTCACCAAGAAGAAGGTCTGGTCCGACTCCCACTGAGCGGATCGAGACGAAAATGAAGAAGTCCCCGTAAGGGGGCTTTTTTGTTGCCCGTGTCGCGGACGCGCTGCAGCTTGCGACGCTGCTGCGCAGAGCCGGGACCCAGCATGCTTGTGGCTGGGCCCCGGATCAGCAACGCACCACGCGAAGGGCGGCGCGTTGCATTGCATCCGGGGCACAAGAGTGTGTTGTTTGGCGCGATTGCTTATCGCCCTCACACCCGCCAAAATAGTTTCAACCGCTCCCCCAGAAACTCATCGGAGGACACCATGGGAACCGCCATCACCTTCAAGCGCCCGGACGGCAAGGACGCCTCGGGCTATCTCGCCAACGCCGCGCGCGGCAACGCGCCGGGCGTGGTCGTGATCCAGGAATGGTGGGGCCTGTCGGACCAGATCAAGGGCCTGTGCGACCGCTTTGCGCTCGCCGGTTTCGATGCGCTGGCGCCCGATCTCTACAAGGGCAAGGTGGTACCGTATCACGACATGGACGCCGCCGGCAAAGAGATGAACTCGCTCGACTTCATGGACGCCACCACGCAGACCGTGCGCGGCGCCACGCAATATCTGTCGCGCAACGGCGCCAAGGTCGGGCTGACAGGCTTCTGCCTCGGCGGCGCCGTCACCATCATCGGCGCGACCAAGATTCCGGAGCTCGCGGCCGGCGTCGTGTTCTACGGCATCCCGCCGGAGCAGGCGGCCAAGCCCGCGGACGTCAAGATCCCGCTCCAGGCCCATTTCGCCAACAAGGACGACTGGTGCACGCCGCAACTGGTCGATGCCTTTGAAAACGGCATGAAGGCCGCCGGCAAGTCGCTCGAGCTGTTCCGCTATGACGCCGAACACGCCTTCGTCAACGAGCAGCGCCAGGCCGTGCACGACCGCGAAGCCGCCGAGCTCGCCTGGGGCAGGGCTACGGAGTTTTTCAGGAAGCATCTCGGCTGATCGCCTGGAGCTCGGACGGCGCCCGCCCACCCTTGACGCCGTCCCCGCGCCATGGTGAGTATCCGCCCCATGAGCACCGCCGTCCGCCCAGCCCGTCTTTGGTGGCGCACCTCCTAAAGAGGTGGCCGGTGCGATTTCATTTCTCAAAATCGTCGAAGGTCGCCACGCAGTGCGGCGGCCTGATCGTTTGTCCTGTGTGGCGTTTCCTCGGCAAGTTTCGTAAGAGGACGACATGAACAGGACAGTCTTTGCCCTCCCGGCCCGAAGCGACTACGTGACCCGCGGCGGTCTCGCGATCACGCGCGTGGCGGAGCAGTTCACCGGCGGCGCCAACAGGCTCGACGATCTCATCAACCTGCTCGACCGCCGCCGCGGCGTGGTGCTGTCCTCGGGCACGACCGTGCCCGGCCGCTACGAGAGCTTTGACCTCGGTTTCTCCGACCCGCCGCTCAAGCTTGAGACCACAGGCGTCAATTTCAAGCTGGAAGCGCTCAATGAACGCGGGCAGGTGCTGATCGCCTTCCTCGCAGACGTGCTGCGCGAGCCCTGCGTCGTGATCTCCGAGACGAGCGCCACGCGGCTTGCCGGCCACATCATCCGCGGCGATGCGCCGGTCGAGGAAGACCAGCGCACGCGGCGCGCCAGCGTGATGTCGCTGGTGCGCGATCTCGTCGCCGCCTTCTCCGCCAACGATGACGGGCTGCTCGGCCTGTTCGGCGCTTTCGCCTACGATCTCGTGTTCCAGATCGAGGACCTCGTGCAGAAGCGCGCACGCGAACAGGACCAGCGCGACATCGTGCTCTACGTCCCCGATCGCCTGCTCGCCTACGACCGCGCGACCGGCCGCGGCGTGGTGCTGAGCTACGATTTTGCGTGGAAGGGCAAGTCCACCGAAGGCCTGCCGCGCGAGACCGTCGAGAGCCCGTACCTCAAGACGCCGCGCCAGGGCTTTGCCGATCACGCGCCCGGCGAATATCAGGCCACCGTCGAGACCGCGCGCGCGGCTTTCGCGCGCGGCGATCTGTTTGAGGCCGTGCCCGGGCAACTCTTCGCCGAGCCCTGCGATCGCTCGCCGGCGGAAGTGTTCCAGCGCCTCTGCGTCATCAACCCGTCGCCCTACGGCGCCCTGATGAATCTCGGCGAGGGCGAGTTCCTCGTCTCCGCCTCGCCGGAAATGTTCGTGCGCTCCGACGGGCGCCGCGTCGAGACCTGCCCGATCTCGGGCACGATCGCGCGCGGCACCGATGCGATCGGCGATGCCGAGCAGATCCGCCAGCTCCTGAACTCGGAGAAGGACGAGTTCGAGCTCAACATGTGCACCGACGTCGATCGCAACGACAAGGCGCGCGTCTGCGTGCCCGGCACGATCAAGGTCTTGGCGCGCCGCCAGATCGAGACCTACTCAAAACTGTTCCACACCGTCGATCACGTCGAGGGTATGCTGCGTCCCGGCTTCGACGCGCTCGATGCCTTCCTCACCCATGCCTGGGCGGTGACGGTGACTGGCGCGCCAAAACTCTGGGCGATGCAGTTCGTCGAGGATCACGAACGCTCGCCGCGGCGCTGGTATGCCGGCGCGATCGGCGCGGTGAATTTCGACGGCAGCATCAACACCGGCCTCACCATCCGCACCATCCGCATGAAGGATGGTCTGGCCGAGGTGCGCGTCGGCGCGACCTGCCTGTTCGATTCCGATCCTGCGGCCGAAGACCGCGAGTGCCAGGTCAAGGCCGCAGCCCTGTTCCAGGCGCTGCGCGGCGATCCGCCAAAGCCGCTGTCGGCCTTCGCGCCCGATGCGACCGGCTCGGGCAAGCAGGTGCTGCTGATCGATCACGACGACAGCTTCGTGCACATGCTGGCCGATTATTTCCGCCAGGTCGGCGCCGACGTCACCGTGGTCCGCCATGTGCATGCGCTCGACATGCTCAAGCGGAAGAGGTGGGATTTGCTGGTGCTGTCGCCCGGACCAGGCAGGCCCGAAGATTTCGGGATCAAGAAGACCATCGATGCGGCGCTGGAGAAGAAGCTGCCGGTGTTCGGCGTCTGTCTCGGCGTGCAGGCGATCGGCGAATATTTCGGCGGCGAGCTCGGCCAGCTCACCCATCCCGCGCACGGCCGGCCCTCGCGGGTGCAGGTCCGGGGCGGACGCCTGATGCGCAATTTGCCGAACGAGATCGTCATCGGCCGCTATCACTCGCTCTATGTCGAGCGCGACAGCATGCCCGAGGTGCTTGATGTCACCGCCAGCACCGAGGACGGCGTCGCCATGGCGCTCGAGCACAAGACGCTGCCGGTTGCCGGCGTGCAGTTCCACCCGGAATCGCTGATGTCGCTCAGCGGCGAGGTGGGTTTGAAGATTGTCGAGAATGCGTTCCGGCTGGATGCACCGGTTAATTGAGAGGCACGAATGACCTTTGACCACGATTTGAAGGCGAGCGTCCGCACCATCGTCGACTATCCCAAGCCGGGGATCATGTTCCGCGACATCACGACCCTGCTCGCCGATGCGCGCGCGTTCCGCCGCGCGGTCGACGAGCTCGTCAATCCCTGGGCCGGCAACAAGATCGACAAGGTCGCCGGCATGGAGGCGCGCGGCTTCATCATCGGCGGCGCGGTGGCGCATCAGCTCTCGGCCGGCTTCGTGCCGATCCGGAAAAAAGGCAAGCTGCCGCACACCACCGTGCGCATTGCCTACTCGCTCGAATACGGCATCGACGAGATGGAGATGCATGTCGACGCGATCCAGCCCGGCGAGCGCGTCATCCTGGTCGACGATCTCATCGCCACCGGCGGCACCGCGGAAGGCGCGGTGAAGCTCCTCCGCCAAATCGGCGCCAATGTCGTCGCCGCCTGCTTCATCGTCGATCTGCCCGATCTCGGCGGTGCCGCCAAGCTGCGCGCGATGGACGTGCCCGTGCGAACGCTGATGACGTTCGAAGGGCATTGAGCTCCGTCGGCGCCCCGGCGATCGTCAGATCGCCTCGGCCTTCAATGCGGACCGCCAATGCAGCATGCGCTCCTTCAGGAGCGCGTTCCTGACGTAGTCCGTTTCCTCATCTTCCAGCCGCTCGCATTCGCCGAACGTCAGGCCCGCCTCGCCATGCGCGTTCCAGGCGGCCTGGAGGGTACGGCAGGTGTGGCTGCCCTGGCGGAGCGAGAACCAGATGCGGTTCTGGATGGTCTGCAGGTTCGGCGCCTGGCCGACCCAGGCCTCGCCCGATACCGCACAGCGGACGACGTAGATGCCCGCAATGGTCTTGCGCTCCTTGTAGGCGGCGATGGCTGCCTTCCGGTCGATGCTCACGGTGGGGCCTTGCTGAGAGGGATACCGATCTCCGCCTCAATAGGCGCGGCCAAGCCCGCAGTCAATAATGCCCGGGTAAAATTATCGCCTCAGGAGCTTTGCAGGATCAGGCTGAGCTCGAGCTCGCGGAAGGCGAGGTAGTTCCGCCGGGTCCACTGGTGCAGCTCGGTGGAGGTGTCCTTCTCCTGGCGCAGATAGCCGGTGAAGGAGAAGTTGAGCCGGTCGATATAGGTCTTGAGGAAGCCGGGCAGTGCGGGCAGGCGGAACAGCCGCCCGGTCGCCATCGCGGCCGGCAGCTCGCCGCGCACGACGTGCTCATTGTCCACCGTGATCAGGTTCATCCGGGGGATCTGCCCGCGCAGCATTTCGTGGGCCCGGGCCGAGACGCGATCGGTATCGGCGACGAACAGGATCATCGGCGCGACGTGGCGACGCGCGGCCTCCTTGAACAGGCCGATCTCGTCGCTCATCTTGAAGAACTCGTCGAAGGCGTGGAAGCCGAGGTCGATCACCTTGGCCATGCCGTCATCGACGATGACGCGGTCCATCAGCTGCATCTTGCCGTAGGTGTCGATCACATCAGCCGTTTCGGTGACCTTCGGCAGATAGTCGAGCAGCGACGGCTCCTTCAGATTGACGTCGAAGGCCGCGACGTCGCCGTTCTTGAGCAGCAGAAATTCGCTCAAAAGCCGCGCCAGCAGCGTCTTGCCGACCTGCGGGCGGGGCGAGCAGATGATGTAAAGGGGCGTCGCGGGCATCGGCAGCTATATCAGGCGAACTCACCGCCCAATCCAGCCGTATCAGCCCGGGCTCTGCAACTATTTTTCGCTGTTGCGGGTGGCGGGTTTCGAGCCGACGATGTCGGTCAGCCGGATCCGGTCGAACTCGCTCCAGACATTCGCCAGCCAGTGGCGGACATAGCCGCGCAGCACGAAGGAATAGTTCGCCGCCTCGTCGTTGATGCCCTTGTTGGCGACGAATTTCAGGAACGGGACGGAGGACACCTCGACCTGCTCATAGGCCATTTCGTTGAGCTTGGGGATGGTCAGCTCGGTCGCGTCCTTGATGCGGTGGAAGTAGGAATTGTAGGTCGCCTGATCCCACTGGAAGAACTGGGTGTCGTTGATGAAGTTCTTCACCAGGAAATATTTTGCGCCGCCCATGTAGCCCGCGGTCTCGGCGATTTCGTCGAGCGACGCGATCGAGGGGCCGAGGATGTGGAACACCGCGAAGGTGATCTGGCCGGCCTTGGCGGCGTCGAGGAAGCCGATGTCGCGCAGCGAGGCCAGCGCCGGCGAGAGCAGGCCCGCGCGGACGTCGATCACCGTCACCGACGGGCTCGCCGCGTTGAGCGTGTCGAAGATCTTCATCTGGTCCGAGGTCGTCATCATGTCGACGATCTCGGTGATCTCGGGGTGGAAGCGCTTCAGGGTTCCGCGCGGCGACTCCGTGTCGAAGGCGCGCGTCGGTACGTTGTTGGCGGAAAAATAATCGAGCAAGGTGCGCGACACCGTGGTCTTGCCCACCCCGCCCTTGTCCGCGCCCACCACAACCACTGCCGGCTTTGCCATTGCTGTCCCCTAACGCGCCCTCCGATTGCGCCTTGCAATCGGTCGGGCCCCAAATCGATGTCCCAAGGATGTCCCAAGTCTGCTGTTGGGCGCGAACATGGCAGAAACAAGGGAGAATTCAAATCCTCGGCCTCTGGTTGTGGCAATTTCCGAGGTTTTTCCCAATCGCAACGTAACCCTTCGCAAGTCGCTTAAAATCGCGCCTTTAACGACGGCCCCATGGACCCATCGGATTGCCGGCTGCAGTTCCGGAGGGAGCGGGCACGGGCGGCGGACCGGCCGAGCCGCCTGCATCGTCCCAAGGCCCCTGGCGCAACGGCGGCGGGCCGTCCTGGCGCTCCACCTGCGCCTCAGGCTCGTCCGCCTCGTCGGGCGGCGGCAGCGGGCCGGGATCATGGCCGCCGGCGAACTTGACCAGCGCGTCGACCCGGGACTGCACCGAGGGATGGGTCGCGAACAAATCGGCAAAGCCCTCGCGCGGATTGTCGACGCAGAACTCCATCACCGCCGAGGTCGCGCCCGGCAGCTCGCCGCGGTTCTCGATCTTGCGCAGCGCCGAGATCATGGCGTCCGGATTTTTCGTCAGCTCGACGGAGCCTGCGTCGGCGAGATATTCGCGCGAACGCGACAGCGCGAGCTTCACCACCTGCGACAACAGCCACGCCACCACGATCAGCACGACCGCGATGATGATCACGATCACCGCGCCGCCGCCGGAGCTCTTGCTGTCGCTAGACGAAGAGGACGATCGCGACGATGAGGACGAGCCCGACGACCACGAGCCGCCGGAGCCGGAGCTCCAGTTGAAGCTCGTGAACAGGCGGAAGAACAACTCGCCGAAGAAGCCGACCACGCCGGCGATGATGACGGCGACGACCATCAGCTGGACGTCGCCGTTCTTGATGTGGGTCAGCTCGTGGCCCAGCACCGCCTCGATCTCCTTGTCATCAAGCGCATTGAGGAGACCCGTGGTCACGGTGATCGAATATTGCCGCGGATTGAGGCCGGTCGCGAACGCGTTCAGCGCCGGGCTCTCCATGATCTTCAGCTTCGGCATCGTGATGCCGCGCGAGATGCAGAGGTTTTCGAGCAGATTGTAGAGCCGCGGCTCTTCCTGCCGGGTGACGTCGTGGCCGCCGGTCACGGCATCGATCATCGACTGGTGGAAGAAATAGGCGATGACGATCCAGACGGCCGCCGCGATCGTCGCGAAGGGGGCGGCTTTGAGCAGGTCGGCGAAGGCGCGGCTCAGATAGTAGGCGACAGTGCCATTGCTGTTGATGACGACTTCCGCGACCAGCGCGCCGGCATAAACCAGCACGTAGACCAGCATGAACAGGCCGGCGAGCAGCAGCATCGAACGAAACTTGTTCGAGGCGATGTGCGTGTAGAGACCATACGCGGCCATGACGCGATGCCCTGCCGGCCTATCGGCTCAACTCAGAACTTCACCTGCGGAGTGGCCTCGACTTCGGTGCGGCTGGCGCCGAGATCGAAGAAGTCCTTCTTGGTGAAGCCGAACATGCCGGCGAACAAGGCGGCGGGCATCTGCTGGATGCCGGTGTTGTATTCCTGGACCGCGTTGTTGAAGAAGCGGCGGCTCGCCGCGATCTTGTTCTCAAGGTCGGAGAGTTCGCTAGCGAGCTGCTGGAAGTTGGCGTTGGCCTTGAGGTCCGGATAGGCCTCTGACAGCGCGATCAGCCGGCCGAGCGCGCCGGAGAGCTGGTTCTCGGCGGCAGATACCTGCGCCGGCCCCTGCGCCGACATCGCCGAGTTGCGCGCCTTGATGACATCGTCGAGTGTGCCACGCTCGTGCGAGGCATAGCCCTTCACCGTCTCGACCAGGTTCGGGATCAGATCGTGGCGCTGCTTGAGCTGCACGTCGATGTCGGCAAATGCTTGGCCGACGCGCTGGCCCAGCGCCACCAGCCGGTTGTAGGCGCTGAACGCCAGGAACACGAGGACGACGATGACGCCGAGAACGATCCAGCCGGTCGACATGGAGAACTCCTGAAGGGGGAAGAAGGCGGGCGCAGCCTAGACCAAATTGGCGCAGGACGAGAGCCCGGCGCAGAGGAAGGTAAGACTTGGTCGAATGGGGAACCATCCGAGTTCAAGGCAAAAGCGGCCGACGAAGTTAACTTTCGGCAATGACCGCGTCGCCCCAGCGCCAGCGCCGGGCGTTTGCATAGCCGGCCTTGTCGCGTCGCGGGACCTTGGTGATGGCGAGGTCGCCCTCCGTGCAAAGCTTCGCTGTGATCTCGGCCTTGCCGACATCCGGCGGCGCCAGCACGCGCGCGGCACGTGTTGCGGGCGCTGTCCGGGTCAGGGCGACATAGATGAAGCGCTCGTCTTCGAACGGCACCTCCGCGCCCTTGATCTGCCGGTGCGCTTGCGAGCGCGGCAGGCGCTGGCTGAAATGGCACCAGTCGGGTGCCGTGAGCGGGCAGGGCTTTTCGTGCGGGCAGGGCGCGGCGACATAGGCACCTAGCGCGATCAGCTGCTGGCGCAGCGCGAGGATGCGCGCGTAGCCGGCCGGTGTGCCGGGCTCGATCACCACCAGCGCGTGGCGCGCTTTCGCCCACATCGTTTCCGCCAGCTTGCGCTGATCGGTCTCGCTGAGCTCGCCGACGACGTAGCTCGCAACGACGAGATCGGCTTGCGAGACCTCGGCGAGGTTGGCACCGGCGTCGCCCGGCAGATAGCGGCAATCAGCGAGCCGCGTGCTGTCATGCGCCAGTTCGAGCGCGAGACGGCTGAGCGTGGCGTTGGCGTCGAGCAGGGTGAAATCTTGCAGCGACGGAAACGCCTCCGCAGCGGCCCAGCTGGCGGTGCCCGGACCTGCGCCAACGTCGAGCAGCGTTTCAGGCGCGAAGTCCGGCGCCATCTCGGTCAGCGCATTCAGGCTGGCCGCCACGGCCGCATAGGTTGCCGGCATCCGCGCCAGCGCATAGGCGAGCGCGTCGGCCTCCGACTTGATGGTGCCGGAGGTGCCGCCTGCGCGATAGGTGGTCGAGATCTTTTGCGAGCGCTGTGCGGCGTCGGTGCGCGAAAAGCCCAGGAGCTTGCCGTCGAGGGCGGCTTTCAGTTCGGCGGGGAGGGTGGGAACTATCATCATCCGCAGTCATGCCCCGCGAAGGCGGGGCATCCAGTATTCCGAGACAGCGCCGTTACACCGAGACGGCGCGGCGTACTGGATCATCCGCTCCAGTGCGCGATTTGCGCACAAGGCGGATGATGACGTCAATGGGTGCGGAACGACCGCTGCCTCACGCCACGTTCTGGTCGAGGATGTCCACAGCCTCTGACAGGCTCACCGACACCAGTTGCGAGACGCCGCGCTCGGCCATGGTGACGCCGAACAGCCGGTTCATCCGCGCCATCGTGATCGGGTTGTGCGTGATGATGATGAAGCGGGTATCGGTCGAGCCGGTCATCTCGTGCAGCAGGTTGCAGTAGCGCTCGACGTTGTGGTCGTCGAGCGGTGCGTCGACTTCGTCCAGCACGCAGATCGGCGAGGGGTTGGTGAGGAACACCGCGAAGATCAGCGCCATCGCGGTCAGCGCCTGCTCGCCGCCCGAGAGCAGCGACAGCGTCTGCGGCTTCTTGCCCGGCGGTTTTGCGATGATCTCGAGGCCGGCTTCGAGCGGATCGTCGCTCTCGATCAGGTGCAACGCCGCTTCGCCGCCGCCGAACAGCTCGACGAACAGGCGCTTGAAGTGGTTGTTGACGACCTCGAACGAGGTCAGGAGGCGCTCGCGCGCTTCCTTGTTGAGGCTCTGGATGCCCTGGCGCAGCCGCTTGATGGCTTCGACGAGGTCGTCGCGCTCGGTGACGAGGCTGGTGTGCTGGGTCTCGACCTCGCGCAGCTCTTCCTCGGCGCGCAGGTTGACGGCACCGAGGCGCTCGCGGTCGCGGCGCATCTTTTCGAGGTCTTCCTCGATGTCGTGCAGCGGCGGCAGCTCGGCGCCGGGCTCGATCTCGGCGAGGCCAGCAACGGCTTGCGGCTCGACCTCCAGCATGTCGCGGATCTCGCGCTCGATGTCTTCGAGCCGGCGCCGTGCGCCTTCCATGCGTTCCTCGGCGCGCGCGGTGGCCTCGCGGGAGCTCGACAGCGCTTCGAGTGTCAGCTTGGCGACGCGATCGGTTTCGGCCATCGCGGTCTCGGCCGAGGCGAGCGCGTCGGCGGCCATGCGGCGGTCGTTTTCCGCGTATTCGATCTCGGTGATCAGCGCGCTGCGCTTCTCGGCGAACACGGCGGGCGCGTTTTCGAGATCGCTGCGCTCGATCGAGACCTCGGTGATGCGGGTCTGGATGGTGTCGATGTGAGAGGCCGCACTCTCCTTGCGGTTCTGCCACTCGGTGCGCTCGGCGAGGATCGCCTGCACGCGGCGATCGGCGAGTTCCGCCTCGCGCGCCAGCGCCTGCGCCTCGGCGCGGACCTGGGCGGCCATGCGACGATGGCCTTCGATGTCGCTGCGGACAGCGGCGAGACGGGTCTCGGTGTCCTCGCTCGACGGCAGCTCGGTGATGCCGGCCTCGGCATATTCGTACGCGGCCTCGGCCTCGGCGCGGTCGGCGGCGAGACGGCTATGGGCTTCCGACAGCGTCGCCTTGCGCGCGGCGCGGCGGCTGATCTCGCGTTCGGCGGTGGCATGGCGCTCGCGCGCGACGTTCACCTCGCGCTGCGCGGCGCGCCAGGCCTCGCGGCTCGCACCTTCGGTGCTGGCGGCCATCTGCAGCTCGGATTCGGCGTTCTCCAGCGCCTGACGCTTGATCTGCGCGTCGATGCGGGCCTGCTCCAGCTCGTTCTCGATGTCGACGAGGCGGGCGCGCTCGGCGAGGCGCCGTGCCGCACCGGTCGGGGCGTGGGCCGCGGCGACAAAGCCGTCCCAGCGCCAGACGTCGCCTTCGGGCGAGACCAGCCGCTGGCCGGTCTTGAGCTGCGAGACCAGCTCGGCGCCGCGCTCGCGCGGCACCACGCCGATCTGCGCCAGGCGGCGCGCCAGCTCGGCGGGTGCCTGAACGTGGCTCGCCAGCGGCACGACGCCCTCGGGCAGCTCCGGATCGCCGTCGGTGACGCCGGCATTGGTCCAGCGCATCGGCGCGGACGGATCGACCGGCGCATCGAGATCGTCGCCGAGCGCGGCACCGATCGCCTTCTCAAAGCCCTTGTCGACGGTGATGCCGTCGATGATCGGTGGCCACAGATTCTTGGTCTCGCCGTTGACGATCTTGGAGATCGTGCGCGCTTCGGTATCGAGGCGCTGCACGCGTTTGTCGGCTTCGACGAGCGGCGACCGCGAGGATTCCAGCGTCTGCCGCGCGGCAACGTGGGCGGCTTCGCTTGCCTGGGCCGCGGCTTCCGAAGCAGCCAGCGTCTGCTCGGCGGTCTCGACCGTTGCGGTCAGCTCGTCGAGATCGCCGAAGCCGCCGGTCTCGTCGGCAAGCTTCTGCTCCTCGGCCGTGACATTCGAAATCTCCTGGTCGAGCCGGGCGAGCTTGTCGCGGTGGGTGCGGACATTGGCCTCGAGCTGGTTGCGCTTGGCGGTGAGGTCGGCAAGCGCCGTGGTGAGCTCGGCGAACTGCTGCTCGGTTTCGGTCAGCACCGCCTCGGCTTCGCCGACGCGCTCGTCGACACCGGAGCGCTTCTCGACCCGCGACTTGATCTCTTCCTTCAGCTCGGCGTCTTCGGTGTCGAGCCGCTGCAGCGCGACGTCGGCGTCCATGGTCTGCTGCTGGGCGCGGGAGATGTCGCCCTCGAACTGGGCGAGGCGCCGCTCGAGCTCGGCGACACGCTCCTTGGCGCGCTCTTCCTCGCGGTCGAGCAGTTCGCGCGCATTGGTCAGGCGCTGCAGCCCGGCCGCGGCGCGCGCTTCGGCATCGCGCAGCGCCGGCATTTCGGCAGCGCGGATCGCCTGGATGCGGGCGGCTTCGGCCTGATGCTGGGTGCGTTCGGCCATCTCGCGAACCGCGAGATCGTGGGTCTGGCCGGATTCGTTGACATCGGCATGCGCGCCGATCCAGCGCAGGTGGAACAGCGTGGCTTCCGCCTTGCGGACCTTGGCCGCGACCTCGCGATAGCGCACGGCCTGGCGGGCCTGCTTCTTCAGGCCTTCCATCTGGCCGGCGAGCTGGCCGATCACGTCCTCGACGCGGGTGAGGTTGGTTTCGGCGGCCTTCAGCCGCAATTCGGCCTCGTGGCGGCGGGCGTGCAGGCCGGCGACGCCGGCAGCATCTTCCAGCACGCGGCGGCGCTGCTCGGGCTTGGCCTGGATGATCTCGCCGATCTTGCCCTGGTGGACGAGGGCGGGCGAGCGCGCACCGGTGGCGGCGTCCGCGAACAGGATCTGCACGTCGCGGGCGCGGACGTCGCGGCCGTTGATGCGATAGACCGAGCCGGCCTCGCGCTCGATGCGGCGGGAGATTTCGAGCAGCTGGCTGTCGTTCATCGCCGCCGGCGCGGTGCGATCGGTGTTGTCGATCGTCATCGTCACTTCGGCGTGGTTGCGCGCAGGACGGTTGCCGGAGCCGGCGAAGATCACCGCGTCCATGTCGGCCGCGCGCAGCGATTTGTACGAGGTCTCGCCCATCGCCCAGCGCAGCGCCTCGACCAGATTCGACTTGCCGCAGCCGTTGGGTCCGACCACGCCGGTCAGGCCGGGCTCGATGACGAAGTCGGTGGCCTCAACGAAGGACTTGAAGCCGTGAAGGCGCAGGCGGGTGATTTTCATAAGCACGCATCTCTGTTGGCAGGCGCGAATCCCCCTGCCGGGACAATACCATGGAAGGCAATGTCACTCTCTGGGTGAGTCGCGCGAGGCGCCTCATGCGGTCGGACAATGGCCGCGGTGCGCCGCGAGGGCAACCGGCGAAAGCCGCTTTTCCCAAGGGATTTATGCCGGGAAAGATACGGCTTTGGAGATGCGAATCAGGCGTTGAGCGGGGAAAATCAGCTCTTCAGCAGCGGATTGATCTTCTTGGCGAATTCATCGAACGAGGCTTCGCCCTTGATCTTCTCGCCGTTGATGAAGAAGGTCGGCGTCGAATCCACCTTCAGAACGTCGCTGGCGTATTTCTGGTCGGCGGCGATCTTGTCGAGCAGCGCCTGGTCCTTCAGGCAGGCCTCGACCTGCTGCTGAGTGAGGCCGGCCTGCTTGCCGATCCGCGTCAGCGTCTCAGTGGTGTTCTTCAGCACCCAATCGTTCTGCTGGCGGAACAGCATGTCGGTGACCGCGAAATATTTCGACGCGTCGTCCTTGGCGATGCAGCGCGACAGCATCGAGCCGGCGGCGGCTTTGATGTCGAGCGGGAACTCGCGGAAGATGTAACGCACCTTGCCGGTGTCGATGTATTCCGACTTGATCTTGGGGAACACCTGCTCGTTGAACGCCGCACAATGCGGGCAGGTCATCGAGGCATATTCGGTGATGGTGACGGGGGCGTCCTTGGGGCCGAGTGCCATGTCGGGCAGGGACACGGGCTTGGCCACATCGGCGGCCGACTGCGCCATGGCCTCGGAGATGAACCGCAGCGGCGACAGCCCGGCGAGCGCGGCAAGACCGGTCAGCGACAGCATCGTGTTGAAGGCGCGGCGGGTGATGATCAAGGTCGGCTCCCGGATTGGTGTGGTCTCGCCCCAAGGGTCCTATTGAGTTCCCGTTCAGGCGGCCTGTCGCTAGCTTGAAACGTAGTTCGAGGCAATGGCGAGCGACAGGGACGGGTCCAGATTACCGGCGGAATGAGGCTCAATTTCGCTTGATGGCGGCCCCGAGCCGCGCCAGCGCTGTCTTCAATTCTTCATCTTCGATGTCCCCCAGGCTCTCCGCCACCTTGGCCACCGATTTGGGATCCGGCGGACCGGGCCGGACCGGCGGCCGGGCGCGCGACAGGGGGGCCTGGCGGAAGGCGAGCTTGCCGACCGCGCTCCAGCCGAAGAAGCGATTGACCCGCTCCAGGATCACGTCGGCGGAGTGCTGGATCTCCAGCGCCATCGGCCCCTCGACCCGCAGCACCAGGGTCGCCGGCTCCTGCGGCTGGCCCTCGACCGGCCGCGGCCATTGCATCTTCAAAGGCTCGGCATGGGCCGCAATCTCCGGCCCGGCAATCTGCGCCCACCGGGTCACCAGCTCGCGCGCGGCAAATCCCTGCTTGGCATAGGCCTCGGCAAAGACGTCGTTGAGCAGGAGCGACAGCGGCTTGGCGCTGATGGGACCGGGTCTGGGAGGGAATTTGGACATGGACCCTTATAGCACTTCGGAGGACAGGCCCCACCATTGAGGAGCGGTCCGCGAAGAAAGACGTGGATGCCCGCGACGAGCGCGGGCAGGACGTGGAGAGGCCGGCGCGTTGCCGCTACAGTGAGAGCATGAGCCCCAGATCTGCCCTCAAGGCCAAGTCGGAACCCATTCAGCCGGAGGCATCGGCTCGCCCAACGCTGCTGCTCGCCTGGTACGACCGCCATCGCCGCCGTCTGCCATGGCGCGCGATGCGCGGCGAGACCTCGGACCCTTACCGGGTCTGGCTGTCGGAGATCATGCTCCAGCAGACCACCGTGAAAGCCGTCGGCCCCTATTTCGAAAAGTTCGTCGCGCGCTGGCCGGATGTCACGGCGCTGGGGCGGGCGTCGCAGGATGACGTGCTGCGGATGTGGGCCGGGCTCGGCTATTATTCCCGCGCGCGCAACCTCCATGCCTGCGCGGTGGCCGTGACGCGCGAGCACGGCGGCGTGTTTCCGGACACGGAAGAGGGGCTGCGCGCGCTGCCGGGGATCGGGCCCTATACGGCAGCCGCGATCGCTGCGATCGCGTTCGACCGCCGCACCATGCCGGTCGACGGCAACATCGAGCGCGTGGTGTCGCGCCTGTTCGCCGTCGAGGAGGAGCTGCCGCAGGCCAAGCCGCTGATCCAGCAACTGGCGGCGACGCTGCTTGCGGACGCTCGCGCCGGCGACGAGACGTCTCGCGCCGGCGACAGCGCGCAGGCGCTGATGGATCTGGGCGCCTCGATCTGCACGC
Organism: Bradyrhizobium sp. Mp27; assembly: GCF_029953005.1. Lineage (NCBI taxonomy): Bacteria > Pseudomonadati > Pseudomonadota > Alphaproteobacteria > Hyphomicrobiales > Nitrobacteraceae > Bradyrhizobium > Bradyrhizobium sp. Mp27. Next base: position 24,983 of record NZ_JASAUS010000034.1, read on the forward strand.
CGAAGAAGCCGGCCTGCTCGCTCTGTCCGCTCAATGAGGATTGCACCGCGCGTGCGCGAGCGACGCAGGAAACGTTTCCGCGCAAGGCGCCGAAGAAGAGCGGAACGTTGCGGCGCGGGGCTGCCTTCGTCGTGACGCGCGGCGGCGAGCTGCTGGTCCGCTCGAGGCCCGAAAAAGGCCTCCTTGGCGGCATGACCGAGGTGCCGGGCTCGGACTGGCTGGCTGGTCAGGAAGACGCAACGGCGAAGCAGCAGGCGCCGGACCTGAAGGGGCTGTCGCGCTGGCAGCGCAAGGTGGGCGTCGTCACCCACGTCTTCACGCATTTTCCGCTGGAGCTGGTGGTCTACACGGCGAAGGCCGAAGCGCGCACGCGCGCGCCCGAGGGCATGCGCTGGGTGCCGATCGCGACCCTTGCCGGTGAAGCGCTGCCCAACGTCATGCGCAAGGTGATCGCGCACGCGCTCGATCCTTCAACGGCCCCACCTTCCTGACAGCACGCTGGCAGTAGCGCTACGCTATCACCGCCCGATACGGAGGCTGCCAATGGTCAAGACCGCACTCGACAACTTCAAGAGGCCGCCCTGCGCCGAGCTGCTCGGATGGCGCCTGCTCGATGCCCGTCCGGAGGAGGGCTGGATCAGGCTCGCCTTCGAGGGCAAGCCCGAGTTCTGCAATCCGGCGGGCTTCATCCAGGGCGGCATGCTCTCTGCCATGCTCGACGACACGATGGGGCCGGCCGTGCTGGTGATGAGCGAGGGCCGGCTCTACACCACCACGATCAGCATGACCGTGAATTTCCTCAGCCCCGCAAGGCCCGGCCCGATCATCGGCGAGGCCAGGGTGACGCAACTCGGCAAGACGATTGCGTTCGTCGAGGCGAAGCTGATGGCGGAAGACGGCACGCTGCTGGCGACGGCAACGGCGAGTGAACGGTTGTTGGAGGCGGCGAGGGTGGTGGGGAAATAGTCGAGCTGCGCATTCCTCTTCCCTTCTCCCCTTGCGGGAGAAGGTGGCGCGAAGCGCCGGATGAGGGGTATGTCTCCGCGAACTCAAAGGCGAGTTGGACTCGCGGAGACAGACCCCTCACCCGAGTGAGCCTGCGTCCACCGGCGTCGCTGCCCTCTCCCGCAAGGGGAGAGGGCGCATCAACGAGCATCTCGCTTGGAAGCCTCACGCTCTCGCGCGCGCACCCGCGCTCACGATCGGCGGCTTCGCATTCAGCGCCTCGACCTGGAACCCCGCGACGCGCTTGTAATTCGCGGCGATGTCTTCCAGCTCCTGCTGCGACAGCACGTCGGTGACGACGTCGTAGCCATCCGGCGCGCGCTCCTCGACGAGCTGCATCACCTGCTCGGGGCCATTCTTGCGGTTGAGCAGGACGAGATCGGTGGTCGCGGGCCTGCGCTCGGCCTCATAGGCGAGCAGTGCCGCTTGCGTCGGGCCATGCGCCAGGATCTCGCGCGTGATGGTGCGGGCATCGAGGATCGCCTGCGAGGCGCCGTTCGAGCCGATCGGGTACATCGGATGCGCGGCGTCGCCCATCAGCGTGACGCGGCCGAAGGTCCATTGCGACACCGGATCGCGGTCGACCAGCGGATATTCGTAGGCGTGCGGGCAGTTCTTGATCAGGCCGGGCACGTCGAGCCAGTCGAACTGCCAGCTCTCGAACCAGGGCAGAAACTCCTCCAGCCGCGCGGTGCGGTTATAGTCCTCGCGCCGCCACTGATAGGTCGGCGGCATGTGGCGCTCGGCAACCCAGTTGATCAGATGGTTGCCCGCCGCATCCGGCGCCTTCGAAATCGGATAGCAGACGAATTTCAGGATCTCGTGCCCGGCCATGATCATGGTGCGGCCGGTGAGGAAGGCTTTTGACGGCGTGACGCCGCGCCAGAGGATGCGGCCGTTCCAGATCGGCGGTCCCTCCTGCGGATAGAGCTTCTCTCGCACGGCGGAATGGATGCCGTCGGCGGCGATCAGGATCGCGCCGTCGTAGCTGCCGGCAGCTTTGCCGGTCGCCCTGTCGATGAAGTCGGCGCGCACGCCATTGTCCGTCTCGGTCCAGCCGGTCAGATGGTGGCTGGTCAGGATATTGTCGCGGCCGAGCCGCTCGATCGTGGTGTCGAGCAGGAGCTGCTGGAGGGTGCCGCGATGGATCGAGAATTGCGGCCATTTGTAGCCGGCTTCCAACCCGCGCGGCTCGCTCCAGATCGGCTTGCCGTGCTTGGAGAAATAGGCGAGCTCGCGGGTCCGCACGCCGCTTTCGTCCAGCCGGTCCATCAGCCCGAGCTCGATCAGCTCGCGCACCGCATGCGGCAGCACGTTGATGCCGACGCCGAGCGGCTTCAGTTCCGCGACGCTCTCGAACACTTTTACGGGAACGCCGATTCCGTGCAGGCTGAGCGCAAGCGTCAGCCCGCCGATGCCGCCACCGGCGATGAGTACGGTCATGACAAAACCTCTCCGATTGCAGGCGTCTTGGCACAGGCGGGCGGATGTGGGCAACTGCGAAGAGCAAAGCACGGAGAACAGCGTGCTATGGACCTGGCGGCCCGCAGCCGTTAGTTTCCAATTTTCCCATGAGGTCCGACATGCTCAAGCTCTACTACGCCACCGGCACCTGCGCGCTCGCCACCTACATGACACTTGAGGAAGCCGGCGCCGACTACACGGCTGAACGGCTGAGCTTCAAGGATAACCAGCAGAACAGCCCGGACTATCTCGCGATCAATCCGAAGGGCCGCGTGCCGGCGCTGGTGACCGATCGCGGCGTGCTGACCGAGACGCCTGCGATGCTGGCCTACATCGCGCAGACCTTCCCCAAGGCGAAGCTCGCCCCGCTCGACGATCCCTTCGACTTCGCCCAGGTGCAGTCGTTCAATTCCTATCTCTGCTCGACCGCGCACATCAACCATGCCCACAAGATGCGCGGCGCGCGCTGGGCGACGCAGGAGAGCTCGTTCGCCGACATGAAGGCGATGGTGCCGAAGACCATGGGCGCCTGCTTCTCCTTGATCGAGCAGAAGATGTTCAAAGGTCCCTGGGTGATGGGCGACCAGTTCACGATCTGCGATCCCTACCTCCACACGCTCTCGCTCTGGCTCGAGGGTGACAGCGTCGACATCAACGCCACGCCGAAGATCGCCGATCACTTCAAGCGCATGTCAGACCGCCCCGCCGTGCGCAAGGTGATGGACGCGCAGAAGGCGTAGGAACGGCGGCCACATATTCCCCTGTCGTCCCGGGCAAGCGTCAGCGCAGACCCGGGACCCATAACCACAGGGAGAAGTTGTGACACGAGCTGACAACCACGAGTCTTCGCCAAACCGCGCCCTGTGGTTATGGATCCCGGATCGGCGCTCCGCTTCGCTGCGCTTGTCCGGGACGACACCATTTGTTTTGAAGCTGCATCCTACCCAGCACGCCGTTCCTTCTTCTCCAATTCCCGTCCCGTCGCCAGCATCAGCCGTCGCAGCCAGATCGAGCCGGGGTCCATCTGTGCGCGGGTCGGATGGAACATGAACTGCTCGTCGATCCCGGGATCGAGCGGCGGCGTCACCGCGACGAGGCCGAGCTGCTTCGAGAGCGCCGCGATCAGCCGGCGCGGCACGAAGGCGACGAGGTCGGTGCGGGCGGCGACGTGCAGCGCTTCGAGATAGCCTGACACCACCAGCGAAATGTGCCGCTCGATGCCCTTGGTCCGCAGCCAGGTGTCGATGAGATCCTCCGGTTGGCCGCGGATGATCACGCCGACATGGCGTGCTGCCAGGAACGTCTCGCGCCGCTTCAGCTTCGCAGCCATGGGATGGCCGCGTCGCACCGCCAGCGCGTCGCTGTCGGTGTAGAGCAACTGGCGGTGAAAGCCCTTGAAGGCGTTGCCGATCGAAATCACGAGGTCGATGGTGCGGGCGAACTCGGCGTGAAAGATCGCAGGGCCCCGCCACGGTACGACGTCGATGCGGACGTTGGGTGCGGCCCGCGTCACTTTTTCCATCAAGGGCGGCATCAGCAGCTCGACCGCGAGATCCGGCATCATCAGGCGGAATTGCCGCTCGCTGCGCGCGGCGTCGAAGTCGTCGGGTATGAACAGCCCGCGCACCTGGTCGAGCGCCTGGGCCAGCGGCGCGCGGAGCGCTTGCGCCCGCGGCGTCAGCTCCATGCGCGCGCCGGTGCGCACCAGCAGCGGATCGGCGAAGATGTCGCGCAGGCGTTGCAACGCATGGCTCGCGGCCGGCTGCGACAGCCCGATCCGAAGCGCGGCCCGGCTGACATTGACCTCGCGCAGCAGCGCGTCGAGCGCGGTCAGGAGGTTGAGGTCAAGCGAATTCAAATTCATGAGGCGAATAGATATCATATCCACTATCGATTTGAAGAATTCTTATCTGGCAATGATGATCTCCGTGTTGCCACCAAACGGAGATGCCGCCATGAGCGCGAGCGCCAACAAGAAACTGATGCAGGATATCTTTGCCGCCGCCGCCAATCCCGATCCGGCCGCGCGCGACCGGGCCCTGTTCACCGCAAGCCTTGCCGACGATGCCAGATGGGTCGTGACCGGCCAGTATTCCTGGTCGCGCACCTTCACCGGCAAGGAGGCGATCCTCAACGATCTGCACGGTTATGTGCGCACCCGCTTGCGCGACCCGACCCGCACCGTAGCTCACCGTTTCATCGCCGATGGCGACGTCGTCGTGGTGGAAGCCAAGGGCGACAACGTCACGCCCGCAGGCGTTCGTTATGACAACGACTACTGCCTGGTGTTTCGCCTCGAGGACGGGAAGATCAAGGAGATCCGGGAATATTGCGACTCGACCCTGACCGAGAAGGCGCTCGGTCCGTTTCCGCAGACGCCCGTGAGGGCCGCGAGCTGACCGGATCGAGGACCATCTCGTCCGCCGACCGGTGTCGTCGGCCCCGGTCGGCGATGGTCGTGTCGATCTGGCGCAGGCTGGCAGGGATTGTCCGTATCAGGCGCGAGCGGTCCCGGGCGCGGTACCAGCTCGCCGCCATGAGCGACCGGGAGCTTCAGGACTGCGGCATGACCCGGGCGGAGATCGCGTACGAACTGAGGAGACCGGTGCGAGGGAGTTAGACAAACGGACGAGATCCAGGCGCGGCCTGCCTCCCATTTTATCGTAGCCGGCGGAACCTTCAGGTTCCGCCGGGCGTTTGCTCGGTTCGGAGGCAATCGCGCCCCCGGCATTGCACGCGTTTGGGAAATTTCATGCTGGCTGGGGTTTCGGACGTTTCAACACAGGTGGGTCGCAGCTTTTCCGGACTCCGCGAACGATTGAGAGATGCGACTGCGAATGCGCACCGGGAGCTCGATGCGCAGCTTTCGTCGTTCGACCTCACAGTCCTGTCCGGTTACTGCCGCTTCCTGCAAGCCAGCGCCGGCGCACTTCTTCCGCTCGAAGCTGCGCTTGTGCAGGCTGGCGTCGTCAAGATGTTTCCAGATTGGCTGGAGCGGGCGCGTGGCGCCGCGATCGCGGCCGATCTCGCGCAGCTCGGCAGCGCCGCGCAATCCACCGTGTCCGTGCCGCCGCTGACGCGCAGTGGCATGCTCGGCACGTTGTATGTTCTGGAGGGCTCCCGTCTCGGCGCAAAGTTTCTGCTGAAGGCGGTCGCGGATGCGGCCGATCCGCGCATCGGCGAGGCCACCGCCTATCTCAGTCATGGCGCGGGCAAACGGCTCTGGCAGAGCTTTCTGGCGAAGCTTCAAAACGAAGAGGCATGCGACCCGGACGAGGCGATCGAGTCGGCACGTGTCGCTTTCGCGGCCTTCGAGCAGGCGGCGGACCGCGCATGAACGAGGCGGTCAATCTCACCAATTGCGATCGCGAGCCGATCCACATCCCCGGCAGCGTCCAGCCGTTCGGCTTCCTGCTCACGGTCCTGTCGGATTTCACGATCTGCATGGCCTCCGACAATGTCGGCAGCTTTCTGGGGACTGACGTCGCCGACCTGCTCCAGCAGCCGCTGTCGCGCGTCATCTCGGAAGCCGCCGTCGAGACCATTCGCAGCCGCGTCGATCATCTCAGCGGCCCCGATACGACCGAGCGCATGTTCGGTGTCGAGCTCCAGCCCGGCAAGCCGCCTTACGATCTCTCCATCCACTTCTCCGGCGCCTATCTGCTCATCGAGGCGGAGCCCAGCGTGAACGAACCCGGCGTCAATTCCGGCGAGCTCGTCCGCCTGATGCTGGAGCGGATCCGCAAGACCCGCGGCATGACCGAGCTCGCCCGCGAGGCGGCACGCCAGCTCAAGGTCCTGACCGGCTTCGACCGCGTCATGGTCTATCAGTTTCACCCGGACGGATCAGGCGAAGTGATCGCTGAAGCTGCGGAAGCCGGCCTCGAACGGTTCCTCGGCCTGCACTATCCGGCCTCCGACATCCCCAAGCAGGCCCGCATCCTTTATCAGCGCAACTGGCTGCGCATCATCGCCGACATCAATTCGAAACCAGCCGCGTTGTTTTCGACGGCCACGCACAATGCGGGGCTGCTCGATCTCTCCATGAGCGTGCTGCGCTCGGTCTCGCCGATCCACATCGAATATCTGCGCAACATGGGCGTCGGGGCCTCGATGTCGGTGTCGATCCTGCGCGACGGCAAACTGTGGGGCCTGTTCGCCTGCCATCATTATTCGCCGCGCTACATCTCGTTCGAGAAGCGCACCGCGTCCGAGCTGTTCGGGCAGATGTTCTCCTGGATCGTGGAGGGGCGCGAGCGCGAGGGCCATGTCGCCTATGAGATGCGCGCTCACCAGGTGCAGGAGCGGTTGATCGAGACCGCGGCCTCGCATGAGCACAGCCGGCGCGCGATCGTGGACTTCCTCGGCGACTATCGCGGGATGATCGATTGCGACGGCGTGGCGGTGTGGTCCGACAACAAGATCACGCTTCAGGGCCAGACGCCGACCGAGGACGAGGTGAAGGAGCTGGTCGCCTTCATCAACCGGACCTCGCCGGGACGGATTTTCGCAAGTGCCGAGATTGCCAAGGTCTATGCCGCCGGCCAGTCCTTTCGCGACCGCGCGGCCGGATTTCTCGCCATTCCGATCTCGCGGACCCCGCGCGATTGCCTGATCTTCTTCCGGCGCGAGGTCGTGCGCTCGGTGAACTGGGCCGGCGCGCCTGACAAGGTCTATGACGAGGGACCGAACGGACCGCGGCTGACGCCGCGCAAGAGCTTTGAGCTCTGGCAGGAAACGGTGGCGGGCCAGTCGAAGCCGTGGTCCACGGCCGACATCCGCATCGCCGAGAGCCTGCGCGTCACGCTGCTCGAAGTCATCCTGCAACTGTCCGACCTTGCCGCCCGCGAGCGTCGCGGCGCGCAGGAGCGGCAGGAGCTGATGATCGCCGAGCTCAATCACCGCGTCCGCAACATTTTGAGCCTCGTCCGCGCGCTGGTCGCGCAGAGCAAGGACACGGCCACTTCGGTCGAGGAGTTCGCCGGCGTGCTCGGCGGCCGCATCCAGGCCTTGGCCCGTGCCCACGATCAGATCACCAATTTGAACTGGGCGCCGGTTGCGCTGCGCTCGCTGGTCGAGTCCGAGGCCGGCGCCTATCTCGGCGCGCGCGCCGGCCGCGTGAAGATGGGCGGGCCCGACGTCGCGCTCGATCCCAAGGCGTTCGCGACGCTGGCGCTGGTCGTGCACGAGATGATGACCAATTCCGCCAAATACGGCGCGCTCGCGGATTCCACCGGCCAGGTCGAGGTGGTCTGGCGGCTCGATCCGAATTCGAGCCTCGAGATCGAGTGGAAGGAGAGCGGCGGGCCGCCGGTGCAGCCGCCGTCGCGCCGCGGCTTCGGCACCACCATCATCGAGCGCTCGGTGCCGTTCGACCTCGAGGGCGAAGCCGAAATCCGCTTCGACCTGCTGGGCGTCCAGGCCAAATTCGTCATCCCGCCCAATTTCGTCGAACTGGTCCCATCAATCGCAGGAGCCGCCATGCGCGTCGAGGAGCAGCAACCCGCCCGTCCGCGAATTTCCGAGACGGCACTGATCGTCGAGGACAATCTGATCATCGCCATGGCGGCGGAAGTCATCCTGCTCGATCTCGGTGCCCGCCATGTCGATACTGCGGCGAGCGTCGACCAGGCGTTGCGCGCGATCGAGCGCACGCGTCCGGGTTTCGCGCTGCTCGATCTCAACCTCGGCAACGAGAGCAGCATCAAGGTTGCGCAGAAGCTGAAGGAGATCGGCGTGCCCTTCATGTTCGCGACCGGCTATGGCGAGCGCGCGCCGATCCCGGAAGAGCTGGCGTCCGCGCCGGTGGTCCAGAAGCCCTACACGCTGGAAGTCGTCGAGAACGCGCTCGGCAAATTGCAGGGGACGGTCGCCCAATAGACATCCATCCCGGCGACGCGTGCAGCGCTCTGCAAGCGGCTGCGGGCTTTGCGCTGAAACCTGCGCAACTGCCGATAAAATCAGCAGGTCTTGGGCGGGCCGGCGCACATATGCGCGAAAAATCGGAAGGTTCAATTAACGAGTGTCCCTCATTGTACCGCGGTGCAGCGTGGGTGCCGAAAGCGACTCGCGGCTGCCGGGGGTGGCCGTGACGATTGCCGGGGTCGTTCGTCCGCCCGAATTCACATGCACCTGGGTGGACAGTGGGAATGCCGAACTTTCGTTTGCGGATCAGGGGGCGCCTGTACGCAGGCTTCATGGCCTTGGTGGCGGTTGGTCTCGTGATGGCGGTGGTCGCCATCTGGAATTTGCGGTCCGTGCAGGACCAGGTCGCAAAGGCTTCGGCGTTTTCGGACAGCACGGCGCGGGTCCTGGAGGTCTCGACCCATCTTCAGGCGATCCAGCGCGCCAATCTGCGCTACATCTACGACGCCAGCGAGCCCGCAATGAAGGAGGCCGCAGAGCGGGAGACCGCGGCGACCGAGCTGTTGAAGGTCGGGGCGCAGGGGACGCTCTCCGAGGAGCGGCGGAGGCTCTACAACGATCTGATCGCCGACATCGCGAAAATGCGAAGCCTGCGTGACAATCTCGGCGACGCCGTCAATGAGGCGCGGACCGGCAAGGCGACGCTGCTGCCGAGCGGTGACGAGCTGACTGTCAAGATGGGCAAGCTGGTCGATGTGGCGCGCGCAGCCGTCGACGAAGACACCGGGGCGCTCGTCGCGGACCTCGAATCCAGGCTCCTTCTGGTCCAGATCGCGAACTGGCGTTTCCTGGCCCTGCGCGACAGCAAGGGGCCCGCCAACTTCAGAACCAATGTGGACAGGGCGTCGCAGCGCCTCTCGGCGCTCGAGAAGAGCCCGCAGGCGGCGGAATTGCGAACCACGCTCGCGCCGGTGAAGACCTCGCTCGGAATCTACAAATCCGCGTTCGAGACGACGTCGGCCGCGATGCTCCAGGCCGACGAGATCTACCACAAGAGCCTCGCGCCCCTCATCGTCGACAGCATCGCCAAGCTCAAGGTCGCGGAAACTGCCTTGAAGAAGGACTACAAGGAGTCGCGCAGCCAGGCCGAAGCCGTGATTGACGGCACGACCACCGTGCAGGCGATCGCGGGCTGCCTTGCCACCCTGTTCGGATTGATCGTCGCCTTCCTGATCGCCCGCAGCATCGTCGGTCCCTTGACGTCGATGACGCGCGCGATGGGATTGCTGGCCGGCGGCAATCTCGAGGTCGAGATTCCCGGGCGCGGCAAGGCCGACGAGATCGGCGACATGGCCAAGGCGATCGAGGTGTTCAAGACCAACATGATCGACACCGAACGGCTGCGCACGGAGCAGACCGAGACCGAGGCGCGGCAGGCGGAGAGCCGCAAGGCCGACATGGTCCGGCTCGCCGACCAGTTCGAGCAGGCGGTCGGCGAGATCGTCGACACCGTGTCGTCGGCATCAAACGAGCTGGAGGCGTCGGCCGGCACGCTGACGGCGACCGCGACGCGCGCGCAGAATCTGTCGACCGAGGTGGCGTCGGCGTCACAGGAGGCCACGGCCAATGTGCAGGCGGTGGCGTCCGCGACCGAGCAGCTGTCCTCGTCGGTCACCGAGATCGCCCGCCAGGTGCAGGAATCCGCCCGGATCGCCAACGAGGCCGTCGGGCAGGCAAGCAGGACCAATGAGCGCGTCGGCGAGCTGTCCAAGGCGGCCGCCCGCATCGGCGACGTGGTCGAGCTGATCAGCACGATCGCCGGCCAGACCAACCTCCTGGCGCTGAACGCCACCATCGAGGCCGCGCGCGCCGGCGAGGCCGGCCGCGGCTTTGCGGTGGTCGCCTCCGAGGTCAAGGCGCTGGCCGAGCAGACCGCGAAGGCGACCGGCGAGATCGGCCAGCAGATTTCGAGCATCCAGGCCGCGACCGAGCAGTCGGTCGGCTCGATCCGGGAGATCAGCGGCACGATCGAGCGGCTGTCGGAAATCTCGTCGGCGGTTGCCGCCGCCGTGGAAGAGCAGGGCGCGGCGACGCAGGACATCTCCCGCAACGTCCAGCAGGCCGCCCATGGCACGCAGCGCGTCTCGATTAATATCGGCGACGTCCAGCGCGGCGCGTCCGAGACCGGCTCGGCCTCCTCGCAGGTGCTCTCGGCGGCGCGCTCGCTGTCTTCAGACAGCAACCGGCTGAAGCAGGAAGTCACGAAGTTCCTGAACTCGGTCCACGCTGCCTGACCGGCGCAGACCCGCACAAGCAAAGGTCCACGCGCATGCGCGTGGACCTGCCATGGCGGCGCGATGGGATGAGGATATCGATCGCGCGCGCCACCGTTTGATGTCCGGAATACGGTGGTGCCTTCGTCGGCTTCTCCGTATTCGACACCGGTAAAATACAGCCGCAATTAACAATTGTTCCGCATTGTACGGCAGCGCAGCGCGATTCTCGCAGGCGTGGTTGCAATGATCAGTCGTTGCAATCACGCCAAGGTCGTCGGCTGCTTCTGCTTTTCTGCTGCAATGGGTGGACAGTGATGCCGAGCTTGCGTTTGAGAATTCGGGGGCGTCTCTACGCCGGATTTTCGGTTCTCGTGGTCGTTGGTTTGATCATGGCTGCGGTTGCGGTCTGGAATTTGTGGGCCGTCCAGGGCCAGATGGCACGGCTCTCCGCGCTCTCGGACAACACCGCCCGCGTCCAGGAAATCTCGATCAACCTCCAGGCGCTGCGGCGTGCCAATCTGCGTTACATCTATGACGCCAACGAGCCGGCCTTCAAGGAGGCTGCGGAGCGGGAGGCGGCGACGGCGGAGCTGTTGAGGGCCGCGGCCAAGTCGACGATCTCCGAGGAGCGGCTCAAGATCTACAATGGCCTCGTCGGCGACGTCGAAAAGATGAAGTCCATGCGCGAGCGCATGGGCGCTGCCGTCAACGAAACGACGAAAGGCAAGGCCATTCTGCTTGCCGGTGGCGACGAGCTCACCGCTAACACCGGCAAGCTGGTCGACGCCGCGAGCGCGACCGGCGACACCAGCGTGACCGCCCCCGTCGCCGATCTCGAATCCAGGATCCTCCTGGTTCGCGTCTCAAACTGGCGCTTCCTCGCCGTCCGGGACGCAAAGGGGCCGGCGACCTTCAGGACCAATGTCGATCGGGCGCAGCAAGCACTCAAGTCACTTGAGGGGGCCGGTCTGCCGGACGAGGTCAAGGCTGCATTCGGGCCGATCAAGAGCTCGCTTTCGACCTACAAGGGGGCTTTTGAAACGACCTCCGCCGCAATCCTGCAGGCCGATGAAATCTACCGCAACGAGATCGCCCCTCTGATCAGCGATAGCGTCGACAAGCTCAAGGTGGCGGAAACCGGATTGAAGGCCGACTACCAGAAGTCGCGCGCGGCCGCCGATGGCGTCATTGCCAGCACGACCTGGATTCAGGAAGTCGCCGGCGGCCTTGCGATCCTGTTCGGCGGCCTCGTCGCCTTCCTGATCGCGCGCAGCATCGTCGGACCGCTGACCACGATGACGCGCGCGATGGGAGCCCTCGCCGGTGGCGATCTCAAGGTCGAGATCCCCGGCCGCGGCAATCGCGACGAGATCGGCGACATGGCCAAGGCGATCCAGGTGTTCAAGGAGAGCATGGTCGAGACCGACCGCCTGCGCCACGAGCAGGTCGAGGTCGAGGCGCGGCAGGCGGAGAGCCGCAAGGCCGACATGCGAAACCTGGCCAATCAGTTCGAACGCGCCGTCGGCGAGATCGTCGACACCGTGTCGTCGGCATCAAACGAGCTCGAGGCTTCCGCGGGCACCCTGACCACGACGGCCACGCGCGCCCAGGATCTGTCGACGGAAGTCGCCAGCGCCTCCCAGGAGGCCTCGGCCAATGTGCAGGCCGTTGCCTCGGCGACCGAGGAGCTGTCCTCCTCGGTCTCGGAGATCGCCCGCCAGGTGCAGGAATCTGCCCGCATCGCCAGCGAGGCCGTCGGGCAGGCAACGCGGACCAACGAACGGGTCGGTGAGCTCTCCAAGGCCGCCGCCCGCATCGGCGACGTGGTCGAACTGATCAGCACGATTGCCGGCCAGACCAATCTGCTGGCACTGAACGCGACGATCGAGGCGGCGCGTGCGGGCGAGGCCGGCCGCGGCTTTGCCGTGGTCGCCTCCGAGGTCAAGGCGCTGGCCGAGCAGACCGCGAAGGCCACGGGCGAGATCGCCCAGCAGGTCTCCGGCATCCAGGCCGCGACGGAGGAGTCGGTCGGCTCGATCCGGGAGATCAGCGGCACCATCGAACGGTTGTCGGAGATCTCGTCGACGGTTGCGGCGGCCGTGGAAGAGCAGGGCGCGGCCACACAGGAAATCTCCCGCAACGTCCAGCAGGCCGCTCACGGCACGCAGCGCGTGTCGACCAATATCGGCGACGTGCAGCGCGGGGCCTCCGAGACCGGCTCGGCCTCCTCGCAGGTGCTCTCGGCGGCGCGCTCGCTGTCTTCGGACAGCAACCGGCTGAAGCAGGAAGTCGCAAAATTCCTGAACTCGGTCCACGCCGCCTGAGCCGCAAACGCAAAAGGCCACGCGCATGCGCGTGGCCTCCAAAAGCTGCGTCGCGCGATCAGGCGACCTTCGTCGTCATGTGCTTGAACATGTTGGCGCGCGCCTCATCGTCCATCTCGGCCTTGAAGGTGAACTTGTCCTTCAGGGCAATCGCACGCGCTGCCGCCGGCCGCGCCGAGATCTCGTCGACCAGCCGCTTCACGTTCGGGTAGCGCGCAAAGGCATCGTCGCCGAGCTTGAACGGCACCATCCGCGCCCAGCCCCACAGCGCCATGTCGACGATCGAATAGCTGTCGCCGACCATATAGCTGCGGCCTTTGAGGTGCGCGTCGAGAATCTTGTAGTGGCGATCGGTCTCGTACTGGTAGCGGTTATGCGCGTAATCGTGGTTCTGGTCCTTCGGCGCAAAATGCTTGAAGTGCACGGCCTGGCCCGAATACGGCCCCACGCCGGTGGCAATGAACATCAGCCATGACAGCGTCTCGCCGCGGACGTTGGCAGCGGGAAGGAACTTGCCGGTCTTCTCGGCGAGGTAGAGCAGGATGGCGTTCGAGTCGAACACGATGGTGCCGTTGTCGTCGATCGCCGGCACCTTGCCGTTCGGATTGATCTTCAGATAGTCCGGCGCGAACTGTTCGCCCGTGCGGGTGTCGATCTTGACCGGCTCGAAGGCCAGTCCGGCTTCTTCGAGGAACAGCGCGACCTTGGTCGGGTTCGGCGATCCGTTGAAATAGAATTTGAGCATGTTTGTCTCCCCGATTCCCTTCTTAGAGAATAAATGCAGCGTCGCGGCCTTCTGTGCCTGAACATGGCCTGGGAGAGCAACCGTTGAGTTTGCCGGGCGGTGTCTGCGCGGTACGCAGATCAGCCGGGCGTAACAAAGGCCGATCGCCGCCGTAATGGCGGTTCAAGTCCGGCTGAGCCGTTCCCGCAGGAATTCGATGAAGCGCTGCGTCTTGGCTGGCAGCAGGCGCGTCTCGGTGACTGCGTAGACGGTGACGGGCGAGCCCTGCCATTGCGGCATGATGCGACGCAGCCGGCCATCCGCCACTTCGTCGGCCACGATCTCTTGCGGCAGAAAGGCGATGCCCATGTCGAGCGTTGCGAGGCGGCGGATCAGTCCCACGTTGTTGAGCCGAAAACGGCCGCCGACGTCGGTCTGCTCCATCTGCGCGCCCCTGTGTAACGTCCACGCACTCACCTTCGTCATGCACAGGCATTGATGATGGGTAAGGTCCGCAGGTTCATGCGGCTCGCCGTTGATGTCGAGATAACGCGGCGAGGCGTAGAGATATCCCGGCATGCGGGCGAGCGGCCGCGCGATCATGTGGGACGGCTCGGATTCTCCGACGCGGATCGCCAGATCGAACGGCTCCGATACCAGATCGACACGTCGCGGCGTCAGGTCGAATTCGAAATCGATGTCGGGATATTGCCGCGCGAATGCGGCGATCAACGGTGCGAGATAGGTGTTCGCGAAATCCACCGGCAGCGAGACGCGGAGCATGCCGCTCGGCTGCGCCAGCATCCCGTCCAGTTGCTCGTGCGCCAGGCGCGCCTCGTCCACGATGCGCTTGCAGCGCTCGAAGTAGATCTGGCCGGCTTCGGTCAATTCGATCTTGCGGGTCGTCCGGTTCAACAGGCGAAGCCCGATCTCCTTCTCCAACAGATCGATCCGGCGCGACAGCGTCGAATTGGGCATGTCGAGGGTCTTGGCGGCGCGACGGAAGCTGCGGGCCTTCGCGACCTCCACGAACAGCGCCATATCGTTCAACAGTGCCATTTAATTATTCCATCAATGGATCAATCAGTTCCATTTTACGGCATTTATTCCATTGAGTGGAAGGTCCATCTGCCCTTTGCTGACATTGCAGGGCAAGCCATCCATGAAACGCGCAGAACTCGACAAGAACCTGAAGGTGAATCCGCCGGCGCTCGAAGGCCTCAGGCTCGCTGGATTGAATGTAGCGGTGATCGGCGGCACCGGCGGCATCGGCCGGGCGTTCAGCCGCCAATTGGCGGCCAAGGGGGCGCGTGTCCTCGTTGTCGGCCAGACATTCCGCGATCAGAACGTGCCGGGCATCGCATTCATGCAGGCCGATCTGAGCCTGATGCGGGACGCCCGGCGGATCGGCCGTGAGCTTCCCGCCGAGACGCTCGACATCGTCGTCTTCACGACCGGCATCATGGCGGGGCCCAGGCGTGAGGTGACGGCGGAAGGCATCGAACGCGATCTTGCCGTCAGCTATCTGAGCCGCTTCGTCATCCTGAACGCGATCGCCTCTCGTCTTGGAAAGGACAGGGCCACGGCCACATTCAAGCCCCGGATATTCGTCATGGGATTCCCCGGGACGGAGCAGAGGGCCGATGTCGCCGATCTGAATTCGGAGCGGAGCTACAAGCGGTTCGCAGCCCACTCGAACACCGTGGCGGGCAACGAAGTGCTCGTTCTCGAGGCCGCCACGCGCTTTGTCGATGTCGATGTGTTCGGCCTCAATCCAGGCTTCGTGAAGACCGATATCCGCGCCAATCTGCTCGGGTCGCGTGCGCTCGTCTCGCTGATCAACTGGCTGACCAGCTTCATGATGGTCGAGCCGGACACCTATGCCGAGCGACTGGTGCCGCTCCTGGTGTCGCCCGATCTCAACGGCCGCAGCGGTGTCATGTTCAACAACAAGGCTGAGGCGATCCTGCCGAGCCCTTCGTCTGTGGAGCGATCCTACGCGACGGCGCTCATGGATGCCTCCGATCGATTGATCGCCCGTCTGGCGCCGTGAGGCCGCGCCTCGACGCTCAACTGGAATAGAGCAGGCCGACGACGGCGATGACGATCATCCCGGCGCCGACAGCGTCCAGCCGCATCGCGAGCCGCGTGGCGGCGTGCATGCTGGAGGCCCGCGTCTTGCGCTCCGATCCGCGCGCGTAGCCGTGCACGATGACGTCGTGATTGAAATTGTCGTGGGCCTCGTTGCTGCTGGCGAGCCCGACGCAGACCACCAGCACGCCGAAGATGGCGAGGCCGAAAAAGCCGAGCAGGGCGATCAGGAACATCGGAAACATGCCGAGCAGGAAGATCGGCAGCAGCGGCACCAGCAGCAAAGTCTCGGACTGTCGTCGCATGGGAGCCGGACCGGTCAGGACGGGGCTGATCGGGCAAATGTAGTCCTGGCTGTTGCGGCGTTCAAGGAGCCGTACGGTGGGCAAAGGCGCGAAGCGCCGTGCCCACCGCATCTCACGTGGCACTCAAGATGGTGGGCACGCTTCGCTTTGCCCACCCTACGGGACTACGAGATCGCGGGAAGTGGCTACTCCGCCCCCATCCCCGCACGGATCTCGGCGCGGAGCTCATCGATCAGCTTGAGACCCTTCTTGGTCTCGACATGCCAGAAGGTCCAGCCGTTGCAGGCTTGCGCGCCCTGCGCCACCGCGCCGATGCGGTGGATCGAGCCGACCTTGTCGCCCAGCATGATGGCGCCGTCGGCGCGCACCAGTGCGCCGAGCTTCTTCTTGGCGTCGAACAGCTTTGTGCCGGGCATGATCATGCCGCGCTCGATCAGCTCGGAGAACGCGACCCGCGGCGCCTCGCGCGCGGTCATGAACGGAGCGAGGCTTTCTTCCGGCAGCGGCTCGACCGCGGCGATGCGGGCTTCCGCTGCCTTCGCGTAGGTCTTGTCGCGCTCGAAGCCGATATAGGAACGGCCGAGACGCTTGGCGACCGCGCCGGTGGTGCCGGTGCCGTTGAAGGGATCGATCACGAGATCGCCGGGCTTGGACGACGACAGCAGCACGCGCGCGAGCAGGCCTTCCGGCTTCTGTGTCGGATGCACTTTCTTGCCGTCGGCGCCCTTGAGGCGCTCCTCGCCGGTGCAGAGCGGGATCAGCCAGTCGGACCGTGCCTGCACGTCCTCGTTGGCGGCCTTCAACGCTTCGTAGTTGAACGTGTAGCCCTTGGCCTTCTCGTCGCGCGCGGCCCAGATCATGGTCTCGTGCGCGTTGGTGAAGCGGCGGCCGCGGAAATTCGGCATCGGGTTCGACTTGCGCCAGACGATGTCGTTCAGGAGCCAGAAGCCGAGGTCCTGCATGATCGCGCCGACGCGGAAGATGTTGTGATAGGAGCCGATCACCCAGATCGTCGCCGACGGCTTCATCGCGCGGCGGGCGGCAAGCAGCCAGGCGCGGGTGAAATCGTCATAGGCGGAGAACGAATCGAACTTGTCCCAGTCGTCGTTGACGGCATCGACATGGGATTCGTCGGGGCGCTTCAGATCGCCCTTGAGCTGGAGATTGTAGGGCGGATCGGCGAACACGAGGTCGACCGAACCTGCCTGAAGCTTCGACATCTCGGCGACGCAATCACCGAGGATGATGCTGTGCGAAGCGGACTCAAAATTTGTGCGGGGCGCCCTTGCAGACGCCCCGCGACGCGACACTACCATGACTCAAGAACTCTGACTCAGGCGACGCTGTCGGCGACGCGGGACCAAACAACCGACTGACCGTTACAATGGAGCGGCAAAGTAAAAATCGACTTAACCCGCCGCTTTGGTGAGCAGCCCTCGCATCGCGCATTGTGCGCGTTTCGCTCTGCGCATTCGTCGTGTTTTCCAGTGTATTTCGTATTTCTTCGCGTTGCGGGAGCGGTCAGGTCGCCAAATTTCTCTCGGAAAAAATTGCACGACCCCGGAAAAAATTGCTGGCATCGGCATGCTGTCGCACTAGGCAATTTTTGCCGGCCACGATATTGATTAATGCAACGGAAATTTTACGTGTGTGGCACGTTGAGCTTTCGCGCTTTTGCGTCCAGGTTCTTGCGCCAACTGAAGGAAGCCCGCCATGCGTTACGATGACTTCCGCCGCAGCGACGACATCGAGGATCGCCGCGGCGACGGCGGCGGTATGGGCGGCGGCGGAGGCGGGTTCGGCCTGCCGATGGGCGGCGGCGGTCTGGGTATCGGCACCATCATCGTGCTCGGCCTGGTCGGCTATGCCTTCGGCATCGATCCGCGCATCCTGATCGGCGGCGCCGAGATCCTCACCGGCGGCGGCCAGGCGCCTTCCTACCAGACCGATCGTCAGTCGACCTCCGCCAAGCGCGGAGCGCCGACCGACGAGATGGGCAGCATGATCTCCGGCATCCTCGGCGAGATCGACGACCGCTGGAGCGAGATCTTCCAGGCCAGCGGCCAGTCCTACACCGGTCCGAAGGTGGTGCTGTTCCGCAACGTCACCAATGGCGGCCGTTGCGGCCGGGCAGAGTCGGCGATGGGGCCGTTCTACTGTCCGCCGGATCGTACCATCTTCCTCGACACCAGTTTCTTCCGCGAGGTCGAGACGCGCTTCCGCGGCTGCTCCGGCAAGTCCGCCTGCAACTTCACCACCGCCTACATCATCGCGCATGAGGCCGGCCATCACATCCAGAACCTGCTCGGCATCATTCCGCGCGTGACGCGGCTGCAGCAGCAGGCCGGCAGCAAGGCCGAGGCCAATGCGCTCCAGGTGAAGGTCGAATTGCAGGCCGATTGCCTGTCCGGCGTCTGGGTCAATCGCGAGTCGAAGAAGCGTCCGAACTTCCTCGAGCCCGGCGACATCGACGCCGCGTTGACCACGGCGAGCGCGATCGGTGACGACACGCTGCAACGCCAGGCCACGGGACGCGTCGTGCCCGATTCCTTCACGCACGGCTCGGCGGCGCAACGCAAGCAGTGGTTCATGACCGGCTACCAGCAAGGCACCGTCCAGGCCTGCAACACGTTCGGCAGCGGGTCGTAGTCGTCGAGGTCTTGCCCCGGACGCAGCGCAGCACGAAGTGATGCGCTGCAGAGCCGGGGCCCACAATGCCGGTTTCTCAGCTCTGGGTCCCGGCTCTGCGACGCAGCGCTGACGCGCTGCATCGCGTCCGGGACACGAGAGGAAGGACCAATGGCCTCGATCGACGAGTCGAAACAATTCATCCCGCTCAACATCGCGGTGCTCACCGTCTCTGACACGCGCGCGCTCGCCGACGACAAGTCCGGCCAGACGCTGGCCGACCGCCTCACCGCGGCGGGCCATCATCTCGCCGCGCGCGAAATCGTCACCGACGACGTCGAGGCGATCCGCGCTGTGATCCGCCGCTGGATTGCTGATACCGGCATCGACGTCGTCATCACCACCGGCGGCACCGGTTTTACCGGACGCGACGTCACGCCGGAGGCGATCGAGCCGTTGTTCGAGAAGCGCATGGACGGCTTCTCGATCGCCTTCCACATGCTGAGCCACGCCAAGATCGGGACGTCGACGATCCAGAGCCGCGCCACTGCCGGCGTCGCCGGCGCCACCTACATCTTCTGCCTGCCGGGCTCGCCCGGCGCCTGTCGCGACGGCTGGGACGGCATCCTCGCGGCCCAGCTCGACTACCGCACGCGTCCCTGCAATTTCGTCGAGATCATGCCGCGCCTGGACGAGCATCTGCGAAGGGCAAAGGCGCAGGGCGCGACGGTGTAGGTGCGGACGCCGAAGCTCTTTCTTCCCTTCCCCCCCTTGTGGGGGAAGGTGGCGCGAAGCGCCGGATGAGGGGTATCCATCCACACGGAGTACTCGGAGACATACCCCTCACCCAAGTGAGCTTGCATTTGCCAGCGTCGCTGCCCTCTCCCGCAAGGGGAGAGGGCACAGTCATGCGCATCGGGCCGGCTGCGCCAGTGACTAGCTCTTCCGCCGCAGCGAGCTCCACACCACGCGCCACATAGTCCGGCACGCTTCCGCGTGCAGCCGTCGTGCGCGGCGCTTGTAGAGATCGACGAGCTCTCCCGTGATGAGCGCGTGCCGCCGCATCAGAGATCGCGCTCCCAGGTTTCGCCGGTGAGGTTCTGGCCAAAACTGCGATGCGGCTCGGTGGCGGTCAGCTTGAAGCCGGCATCCTGATAGATTTTTCGCGCAGCGACCAAATTGCTCTGCGTCCACAGCGTCATCCGCCGATAACCGCAGGCCCGCGCGAAGGAAACGCATTCGGCGACCAGCCGCTGGCCCAGCCCCTGTCCGCGCGCGGCCGGATCGAGCAGCAACAGGCGCAGCTTGGCGACGTCGTCGCTGGCCTTGACCAGAAACACCGAGCCGACCGGCCGGCCCTCGATGTCGGCGATCCAGCAGCGCTCGCGCGAGGCATCGTAGGAGGTCATGTATTTGGCGACGATCTCGGCCACCAGCGCCTCGAAGCCGGAGTCGAAACCGTATTCGCTGGCGTAGAGCGCGCCGTGGCTCTGCACCACCCAGCCCATGTCGCCCGGGCGAGGCTCGCGCAAGGTCGCGCGCGGGGATGGCCTGCGCGGCATGGCGAGCAGCCGCTCGATCGTCTCCATCGCGCCGGTGAGCTTGCTGCGCTCCTCATCCGGCAGCGGCCGCAGCATCGCGGCGACGTCGTCCTGGGACGAGCGTTCGAGCCTGGCGAAGGCCTGGCGGCCCTTCGCGGTCAGGCTCAGCTGAACCTGCCGGCGGTCGCTCGGGAGCGGCTTGCGCGCGATCAGGCCGCTTTCATCGAAGTTCTGCACGATGCGGCTGAGGTAGCCGGCGTCGAGCCCGAGTGCGATGCCGATCTCCTTGGCCGACTGCTCGCCACCATGGGCCAGCTCGTAGAGCACGCGCGCCTCGCTCAGCGAGAACGGGCTCTTCAGGAGCTGCTGGTCGAGCACGCCGAGCTTCTGGGTGTAGAAGCGGTTGAAGGCGCGAACCGCCTGGACCTGGTCGTCAGCGACCTGTTCGGTCGAAGAAGGGCCGGATGGCGAAGGGCTGGATGACGAAAGGGCTGATGGCATGGGTCACCTCGATACTTGCCATTGTCAAACAATTATTTGACTTTGGCAAGTATCAGATCGGGGACCTCAGCCGACCATGACGATCCGGCTGCGCAGCATGGTCCGGGACGAGCGGCCGAGCCGCCGGAGCAGCCGCGCCTCGGAACGGCGGGCCTGGGGCGGGTAGCCGCCGATCCGGTCGTAATGATCGCGGGCGATCAAAAGTCCCTGATCGCCGAGGGGGCCGACGAGCTTGCGCACCACGGCGCGGAGCATGTCGCGGAATCCGGTATCGGCGTAGGGCGAGCGCGCGTAGCGGAACACCGCCGCACGATCCCGGCCGCTGGTCGCGACAGCCTGGATGAATTGGGTGGTCTCCTCGATCCAGCCGGTTTCCAGCACCGCGCCGGCGGGGAGGAACATCAGCCACGGCGAACGGGCCTGGAGCGCGCCGGCGGCAAGCGCGGCGCCCTGGGAGGATCCCTCGAAGCCGATGAAACGGCAGCCTGCAACGTCCGCCACGCGCTCGATGACGCCGTTGCGGGTGCCGTCGACCAGCAGCACTTCGCGGATGACGCCAGCGGCGGCGCCGGGCACCAGCGCGGCGAGGGTTGCGACCGCCGTCTGCTCGACGCCCTCGGTCGGTATGATGACGCTCAGCATGATTGAGGCTTCGATGTCCGCACTTCGGGAGAAGCGTAGCTTGTTATGATGTTGTCATAAACACGCGGCGCTGCCGAGTGCAACTTTCCGGGGGTGCGCCGGCATTCGATGGTAAACTGCCAGAACCGTCGCATCCAAATGTGTTCCACGCGGGGTTTCGATGTTGCCGAATGTTTCGGCACAGGCGCGTCCTGACGGTATCGATCCGGAGTTCGGCCGCAATATTGCGCGGCACACAGGCTATTCGTGATCCTGCAGGAAGAGGATGCGATACGGACGAGCGCGGGACCAGACAATCGTGCAATTTACCGTGCCGATGAGGGCTTCGAATGAACGCCGATCAACTTGCCGTTAACATGCCGACAACGTCTCCCCGGCCGGACAGGGCGGCGCCGACCTTGCGGATCCGCGCCGTGATGCTGGGTGAGCGCATCAACGCCTCCGGCCTGGAGCTCGGCGCGCCGGTGTCCTCGACGCCGGCCGCCTTCCGCGTCCATGCCGGCCTCGTGGTCATCTTCCGCTACGGCGTCGTGGTGTTGATCGGCCTGCTTCCATCGGAAGAGAAGGTGCTGATCGACAGCCTGAAGCCGCGGGTGATTGGCGAGCTCAGTCCTCGTGAGGAAGAGACCGCGCAGGCGCAGTTGTGCAAGGACGAGAGCGCGGAGGCGATCCAGCCCGGCGGGCCGATCTGCCTCGCCAAGTTCTCCGACGACCGGCTGCTGCTGATTGCGGATGCGCTCGCCAAGAGCACCTCGCTCGCCCGCGACGAGCGGCGTGTCGCCGCGGTCTTCGACGTGATCGAGCCCTTCGCGCGCAAGCTCGCCGAGCAGGGGCGCACCCCGCCCCGGCGCAAGAACATCCTGCAACTGATCGGCAATGCGCTTCTGGTCCAGCAGCGCGTCGCCGGCCGTGTCGCGGTGGCCGAGAAACCGGACGTGCTCTGGGAGAAGCCAGAGCTCGACCGCCTCTATGCCCGTCTCGAAGACGAGTACGAATTGAAGGAGCGCCTCGACACGCTCGAGCGCAAGCTCACCGCTGTGTCGGAAACCGCCAACGCGCTCACCGACATCATCGACACCCAGCGCTCGCTGCGCCTCGAAATCGCAGTGGTGGTGCTGATCGTGATCGAGGTCGTGATAGGGTGCATCCAGATCTTGTCGGGCACGCATTAGATCGGCTTGAGATCGGCTTGCACGCCACTGTGCGGGCGGCGCGAAAGGGGAACCGTCGTTCATGTAGATGAACGTTGATCCAAATCAAAGGCGCGAAGCTCCAGCGCACGAGACTCCGATCGGACCCGCGGTCAACGCGATGTACAGCTGTCCGCGGCTTCCTCCCTCGAAGAAGGAGTACGCTGATGTTGCGTCAAGCTCTCATCGCTTCGGCAGCCGCAGCTATGCTGCTTGTCGCCTTCACTCCCGATGACGCATCTGCCCGCGGCGGTCGCGGCGGCGGCATGCGCGCTGGAGGTTTCCATGGCGGTGCCGTGCGAGCAGGAGGCTACCACGGGGGCGCGGTCGCGGCGCGTGGATACCGGGGCGGTGCCGTCGCCGTGCGCGGCGGGCGTTATGGCTATCGGGGCGCTTATGCAGGGTATCGTGGATATCGTTATGGCGTAGGTGCGGCGGCAGTGGGGGCCGCAGCGATCGGCGCAGCTGCGACGGGGGCCTACTACCGCAGCGGCTGCGGCTACGATGCTTACGGAAACTATGTTTGCCCGGGCGGGTACTCTCCGTACTGAGCGGAGCGACGTAGTTGGCCCATGGTGCTCGAAGCGATGGCGAAATCGTTTGCTTTGCGCGCCATGGTCCTTTCAACAGTGGCGCAGCAGCGCTGCGACAAGTTATGGCGCGCTGAAATTCTCCCATTGGAGAAGGGAAAGATGCAGCGGTCGTCCGGGCTTTCATTTCGCTCGCAGCACGGCCGCGCAATGCCGAGCGATCGTCAGCTCCTCATTCGTCGGAATGACGAAGACATCAACAGCGCTATCGCCGCTGCTGATGCGCTCGCGCGCCTCGCCATTCGCAGCCGCATCGATGCGCACGCCGAGCCACCCAAGCCGCCCGCCGATGGCGCTGCGGATCTCCTTGGCATGTTCGCCGATGCCGCCGGTGAAGACGAGACAGTTCAGTCCCCCAAGCGAGGTCGCCATCACCGCGATCTCCTGCGCCGCGCGGAAGACGAAAAGATCGACCGCCTCGCGTGCCGCTGCCTCGCCGCTCGCAAGCAGCGTCCGCATGTCGGCGGAGATCCCGGAGACGCCGAGCAAGCCTGACTCGTGATAGAGCAGGTGCTGGACATCCTCGACCGGCATCCTCTCGTGCTGTTGCAGATAGAGCAGCACGCCGGGATCGATCGTGCCGCAGCGCGTACCCATCACGAGGCCA
Source organism: Bradyrhizobium sp. Mp27 (assembly GCF_029953005.1). Classification (NCBI taxonomy): domain Bacteria; kingdom Pseudomonadati; phylum Pseudomonadota; class Alphaproteobacteria; order Hyphomicrobiales; family Nitrobacteraceae; genus Bradyrhizobium; species Bradyrhizobium sp. Mp27. The sequence goes on from NZ_JASAUS010000034.1 coordinate 48,736, forward strand.
TCGAGCGGCGTCAGCCCCATCGTGGTGTCGACGCTGCGGCCATCGCGCAAGGCGCACAGGCTGGCGCCATTGCCGAGATGCGCGATGACGGTTCGCTTGGCAACGAGCTGCGGCGCGATTTTCGCGAGGCGCCCCGCGACATATTCGAACGAGAGGCCGTGAAAGCCGTAGCGCCGGATACCGCGCTCTTCATAGCGCCGCGGGAGCGCGAAGCGGCTCGCGGGTGGCGCAATGCTGTGATGAAAGGCGGTGTCGAAACAGGCGATCTGCGCCAGGTCGGGCTTTATTGCCCTGATGATGCGGACCGGTTCAAGGCACCGCGGCTGGTGCAGCGGCGCCAGTGGCGTCAGTGCGTCCAGCTTTGCGTAGACGTCGTCAGTCAGCTCAACCGGGGCCGAATAATCCGGCCCGCCGTGAACGATGCGGTGACCGACGGCGCGCAGGCGATGGTCGGCAAAACGCTCCTCGATGAAGCCGAGCACGTCCGCGAACAGATGGCCGCTGTCCGCATCGGATGCTTCCCTCTGTGTCTCGAACAGGTCTCCGCCCGCGGGGCTTTTCACCACGAGCCGCGGCTTCGCCTCGTGCTCGTCGAGCAGGCCCTTGCAGAGCAGGGCAGGCTCGTCCGCCGCGATGTCGAAGAGGCCGAACTTGATGCTCGACGAGCCCGAGTTGAGGACGAGGACCGACGCCGTCATGACGTCAACCCGTCTTGCCCGGCCAGACCCAGTCGCGGATTTCAGGCATGTCCTCGCCGTGTTCGCGCACATAGTGCGAATGTTCGATCAGCTTGTCGCGGAACCGCTGTTGCACCTGCGCGGCCCTGGTCGCCAGACCCGGCACGCGCGCGATCGCCTCGATCGCGAGGTGATAGCGGTCGAGCCCGTTGAGCACGACCATGTCGAACGGCGTCGTCGTGGTGCCTTCCTCGGCAAAGCCGCGCACATGCATTCCGGCATGGTTGGTGCGGTTATAGGTCAGCCGGTGGATCAGATAGGGATAGCCGTGATAGGCGAAGATCACGGGCTTGTCTGATGTGAACAGGCTGTCGAAGTCACGGTCGGGCAGGCCGTGCGGGTGTTGGTCCTTCGGCTGCAGCGTCATGAGGTCGACGACGTTGACGACGCGGATCTTCAGGTCGGGCAGCGCCTTGCGCAGCAGATCGACGGCGGCGAGCGTCTCCAATGTCGGCACGTCGCCGGCGCAGGCCATCACCACGTCGGGCTCGCCATCCGCATCCTCCGTGCCGGCCCAGGTCCAGATGCCGATGCCGGCATCGCAATGCGTGGCGGCCTCCTGCATCGACAGCCATTGCGGCGCCGGCTGCTTGCCGGCGACGATGACGTTGATGCGGTCATAGGTGCGCAGGCAGTGATCGGCGATCCACAACAGCGTGTTGGCGTCGGGCGGGAAGTAGATGCGGACGATGTCGGCCTTCTTGTTGGCGACGAGATCGACGAAGCCGGGATCCTGATGGCTGAAGCCGTTATGGTCCTGCCGCCAGACATGCGAGGTTAGGAGATAGTTCAGCGAGGCGATCGGTCGCCGCCAGGGCAGATGTCGCGTCACCTTCAGCCATTTGGCGTGCTGGTTGAACATGGAATCGACGATGTGGATGAAGGCCTCGTAGCAGGAGAACAAGCCGTGCCGTCCCGTGAGCAGATAGCCCTCAAGCCAGCCCTGGCAGAGATGCTCGCTCAGAACCTCCATCACCCGGCCGTCCTGTGCGAGATGGACGTCGTAAGGCTCCGTCGGCTCCATCCAGACCCGTTCGGTCGCCTCGAACACGGCATCGAGCCGGTTTGACGCGGTCTCGTCCGGGCCCATGATGCGGAAGTTGCGCGCCTCGGCGTTGAGGCGGATGACGTCGCGCAGGAATTTGCCGAGCTCGCGCGTTGCTTCGCCGGTGACGCCGCCGGGCTGCGGCACGTCCAAGGCAAAACTGCGGAAGTCCGGCAGCTTCAGTTCCTTCTTCAACAGCCCGCCATTGGCGTGCGGATTGGCGCCCATGCGCCTGTTACCTTCGGGCGCGAGAGCCTGGAGCTCGGGAATGAGCGCGCCGCTGCCGTCGAACAGCTTTTCGGGCTCGTAGCTGCGCATCCAGTCTTCGAGGATTTTCAGATGCGCCGGGTTCTCGCGACAGCTCGCAACGGGAACCTGATGCGCGCGCCAAAAACCCTCGACCTTCTTGCCGTCGACCTCCTTCGGGCCGGTCCAGCCCTTCGGGCTGCGCAGCACGATCATCGGCCAGCGCGGCCGCTCGACGCTCTTGCGGCCGTCGCGGGCATGCTGCTGGATCGAGCGGATGCTGGCGAGCGCGACGTCGAGCGCGTCCGCCATGGCCTGGTGCATCAATTTGGGGTCGTCACCCTCGACGAACAGCGGCTCGTGGCCGAACCCGCGGAACAGGTCGCGGATCTCCGCGTCGCGCATCCGTCCGAGCACGGTCGGGTTCGCGATCTTGTAGCCGTTGAGATGCAGGATCGGCAGCACGGCGCCGTCATGGGCGGGATTGAGGAACTTGTTCGAGTGCCAGGACGCCGCGAGCGGGCCGGTCTCCGCCTCGCCATCGCCGACGACGCAGGCGACGATCAGGTCGGGATTGTCGAATGCGGCGCCATAGGCGTGCACCAGCGCGTAGCCGAGCTCGCCGCCTTCGTGGATCGAGCCCGGCGTTTCCGGCGCCGCGTGGCTCGGAATGCCGCCGGGGAAGGAGAACTGCCTGAAAAGTTTTCGTAATCCGTCCGTATCGCGCGCGACGTCAGGATAGATCTCGCTATAGCTGCCTTCGAGATAGGTGTTGGCCACCATGCCCGGGCCGCCATGGCCGGGACCGCAGATATAGAGCACGCTGACATCGAGCGCGCGGATGACGCGGTTGAGATGGGCGTAGATGAAGTTCAAACCGGGCGTCGTGCCCCAATGGCCGAGCAAGCGCGGCTTGATGTGCTCCGGCCGCAACGGCTCGCGCAGCAGCGGATTGTCGAGCAGATAGATTTGCCCGACGGAGAGGTAGTTCGCGGCGCGCCAATAGCGATCGAGCAGATCGAGGTCGCTGCTCCCTGAGGCCGATTGTCGTTGATTTGTCATGTTCCTGCTGACCTTCACCCAGCGATCGTCACCAACTTTGTTCCGGCGCGATTGATCCCTGTCCGGCATCGAACAGGATCGCCGCGACGGGTGTGTTGCGTGAGGTCAAGGGACCGCGCCCGAAATTTGGGCGGCTACTGTGCATGGGGTTGTTTTTCAGTTTTTCGTTTGTGTTCTTGATTTGTTCCTTTTGCGTGCTATCTTGGCTTCATGAGTCCAGCATCCTCTCATGCTCTCAAGCACCCGCCGGTCACGGCGCCCTCCGAGCCGGCGGGTGCGGACTCTGATTTTCCCGAACTGGCGGTCGCCATCGACAAGCAGCGCAGGCGAGGGCGGGGCGCCCAGTCCAATGCCAGCGGCCGCTTCGAGGCCGAGGCCCGCGTCGCCTTCGACGATGGCTGGCAGAGCCTGGAGGAGCTGCCGCCGTTCAAGACCACCGTCGGCGTCGACACCTCGCGCAAGGTGATCACCCGCAACGAATCCCCCGATATCGGCTTCGACCGCTCGATCAATCCCTATCGCGGCTGCGAGCACGGCTGTGTCTATTGCTTCGCGCGGCCGACGCACGCCTATCTCGGCCTGTCGCCGGGACTCGACTTCGAGTCAAAGCTGTTTGCCAAGCCAGATGCGCCGGCGCTGCTCGAGAAGGAGCTGGCCGCGACCGGCTACGAGCCGCGGATGATCGCGATCGGGACCAATACCGATCCGTATCAGCCGATCGAGCGCGAGCGCAAAATCATGCGCGGCATTCTCGAAGTGCTGGAGCGCGCCGGCCATCCCGTCGGCATCGTCACCAAGTCGGCGCTGGTGGTGCGCGACATCGACATTCTCGCGCGGATGGCCAAGCGCAACCTCGCCAAGGTCGCGATCTCGGTCACCTCGCTCGATCCGAAACTGGCGCGCACCATGGAGCCGCGCGCGGCGACGCCGCCGAAGCGGCTGGAGGCGCTGAAGCAGCTCTCGGAGGCCGGTATTCCCACCACCGTGATGGTCGCGCCGATGATCCCCGCGCTGAACGATTCCGAGATCGAGCGCATTCTCGATGCCGCCGCCCATGCCGGCGTCAAGGAAGCCTCCTACGTGCTGCTGCGCCTGCCGCTGGAGGTTCGCGATCTCTTCCGCGAATGGCTGATGGCCAATTATCCGGACCGCTACCGCCACGTCTTCACCCTGATCCGCGACATGCGCGGCGGCCGCGATTACGACGCGAAATGGGGCGAGCGGATGAAGGGCACCGGACCGATGGCCTGGACCATCGGCCGTCGCTTCGAGATCGCCTGCGACAGGCTTGGGCTGAACAAGCGGCGCTCCAAGCTGACGACGGATCACTTTGCGAGGCCGAAGCGGAACGGCGATCAGCTCAGCCTGTTCTGATCGGGAAACGGAAGAGGCGTAGCATGAGTCAGGAACTTGCCGCGCCGGTGCCGCGGCTCACCGTCATCACACTGGGTGTGAGCGACATTCGTGCCAGCATCGCCTTCTATGACGCGCTGGGCTTCGCGCGTCGGCTGAAGGCGACCGGCGAGGTCGTCGCCTTCTACGATACCGGCGGCCCGGTGCTGGCCCTGTTTCACTGGGATAAACTCGCGGCCGACGCCAAGTTACCGGACAATCCGAGGCCCGCGACCTTCCGCGGCATCACGCTCGCCTGGAACTGCGCCACGCGCGACGAGGTCGATGCGGTTCTGGCCTTCGCCGTCGGCAAGGGCGCCGCGCTGCTGAAAGCGGCGCATGAGACCGACTACGGCGGTTATTCCGGCTATTTCGCCGACCCCGACGGCCATCCCTGGGAAGTCGTGGTCGCGCCAAGCATCGAGGTCGGAGAGGACCGGCGGGTGCATCTGGCCGAGTAGGCGGCTGGTCTGAATAACGGGAATTGTCCGGGGTTCCCGGTTGCGCCGGCCGGGCCGCTTGCGCACGATCCCGGCCATGATTCGGGACAAGTCGACCAGGAAGCCGGCCAAAGACGCGCCAGAGAAGGGCGCGTCGAAGAAGGATGCCGCCAAGAAGGCAGCGCCCGTGAAGGCGGCCAAGGGGGCGGCCGTTAAGGCCCCGGCCGGCAGGCAGGGCGCCATCATCGCCGTCGCATCGCCAAGCTTCCGCCGTGAGCGCGCGCTGATCAAGCGCGGCATCTGGCCGGTTGCCGGCTGCGACGAGGCCGGCCGTGGGCCGCTCGCCGGACCCGTGGTCGCGGCCGCCGTGATTCTCGATCCCGACCGCATTCCCCGTGGCATCGACGATTCCAAGCGCCTGACGGCCGAGGAGCGGGAAAGACTGTTCGACAAGATCTGCGCCACCGCGCAGGTCTCGGTCGCCGTCGCCTCGCGCTCCCGGATCGACCGCGACAACATCCTGCGTGCCTCGCTGTGGGCGCTGAAGCGCGCCGTGGTGGCGCTGCCCGACGCGCCACGTCATGTGTTTGTCGACGGCCGCGATCGGCTCGATACCGCCTGCGACTGCGAGGCCGTGATCGGCGGCGACGGCATTGTCCTGTCGATCGCCGCAGCCTCGATCATCGCCAAGGTGACGCGCGACCGGCTGATGTGCGCACTGGCGCAGGACTGCCCCGGCTATGGCTTCGAGCAGCACAAGGGCTACGCCGTCCCGGATCACCTCGATGCGCTCGACCGCCTCGGTCCCACCATCCACCACCGCAGCTTCTTCGCCCCCGTCGCCGCCGCCCGCGCCAAGCACATGCCCTGGACCGTCGAGCCGGTGCGGGACCTGTTTGCGGTGACCGAGGTCGAGGTGCAGGTGGAAGCAAGCGTTGAAATTGATGCGTCAGCAGGCCTCTAGGGCAGACGGTCGTTGCCACAACGCGCAGCGCCGTTTATCAAAACAGATGTGAGCGAATAGGGCCGGCTGGACGGGTTGGCTGCATCTTTCGGACGTTGCATGCGGTTTACCTCCCTGGTCATCGAGCTCATTCGCGCCCGGCCGCGGCTGATCGTGTGGATCGTCGTGCTGCTCCAGGCCGCGATGTGGCTGTTCGTGGCGCTGGTGTTCTATCGCAGCCCGCCCGGCACGCTCGCGACCCTGCTCGCGTTCGGCCGCGAGTACCAGGTCGGTACCGATCTGGGCCCGCCCTTGCCGATCTGGCTCGCCGACATCGCCTACCGCGCCGCGGGCGGCCACATGTTCGGCGTCTATGTCCTCGCCCAGCTCTGCGAGGTCGCGACCTTCATCGCGCTCTATCATCTCTCCCGCGCCGTGGTCGGCTCACAGCAGGCGGTGCTCGCCGTGCTGCTGACCATGACGGTGCTGGCCTTCTCCTCGCCGGCGCTCGACTTTGGCCCGCTGGTGCTGGCACGGCCGCTCTGGGCGCTTCTTCTTTTGCATTCCTGGCAGATCATCGGCCAGCGCCGCGGCAATGCCTGGTTCGCCTGGTCGATCGAAGCGGGCCTCCTGCTGCTGACGACGCCCGCGGCGATCTTCCTTCTCCTCCTGCTCGTCGTCTTCGCGATCTCGACCGCCGGCGGACGCCGGACGCTGCGCGCGCTCGATCCGCTGTTCGCGCTGATCGTCGTCGCCGTGCTGGCGCTGCCCTATGCGATCTGGCTGATGCGCGCCGAGACGCTTGTCATGCCGACCCTGCCTGAGGTCGCCGAGCTGAACGCCCGCGCGCTGCACGCGGCCTGGCTGCTCGGCGGGCTCGTGCTCGGCGCGGCGGCGGTCCCGGCGCTGACCTTTCTCAATAGCGGCCTGTTCGTCACCAAGGGCGAGGAAGCGCCGATCATCTACCGGCCGCCGGTCGAGCCGCTCGCGCACAATTTCGTCTATTTCTTCGCGCTGGCACCTGCGCTCGGCGCGGTCCTGATCTCCGGCGTGCTCGGGCTCGATGCCGTCGTCGGCGGCGCCGGCGTCGTGCTGGTCATGTCGGGACTCGCCGTGGTCGTGACGGCCGGCGACCTCATCGCGATGCGCCGCGCGCGGGTGCTGCGGACCGTGTGGGCTGCCGCCGTCGTGGCGCCCGCAGCCGGCGTCGTATTCGCCGTGCTGTTCCTGCCCTTGACCGGCGCCAACGAGATTGCGACCTCGATGCCGGCGCGCGCGATCTCGGATTTCTTCGACGAGAGCTTTGCCCGCCGCACCAATCATCGCCTGCGCGCGGTCGCCGGCGAGACCCAGCTCGCGAGCCTGATCACGCTGCATTCCGGCCGGCCGCATCTCTTCATCGATGCCCAGCCCGCGCGCACGCCGTGGATCAATCAGGCCAAGTTCAGCGAGACCGGCGGCGTCGTGGTCTGGCGCGCCTCCGACACCGCCGGCACCCCGCCGCCGGAAATCCTCGCGCGCTTTCCCGGCATCGTTCCGGAAGTGCCGCGCGCGTTTGAATGGCTGGTGACCGGCCGCCAGCAGCTGCTGCGCATCGGCTGGGCCATCGTGCGGCCGAAGGGGACGTAGATCGGTCTCGTGCCCCGGACGCTGCGCAACGCCATAAGCGCGTTTACGCGCGTCTTCGACGCGCCATGGCGGTGCGCTGCAGAGCCGGGGCCCATCGCGCCGCATCGTACTGTGTTGCTTTCTGGGTCCCGGCTCTGCGGAGCGTCACTGCGTGCCGCACCGCGTCCGGGACACGAGAGCATTATCCCGCCAGCACCTTCGCGATCGCGCGCAGATCCTGCCAGGCCAGCCGCTTGTACGATGGCGAGCGCAAGAGATAGGCCGGATGGAACGTCGGCAGTGCGCGGATGGTGCGCCCTCCCGTCTCGTAGTCGAACCAGCGGCCGCGGGTGCGCATGATGCCCTCGCGCGTCGACAGCAGCGTCTGCGTCGAGGGATTGCCGAGCGTCACCAGCACGTCAGGATTCACCAGCTCGATCTGGCGCTGGATGAAGGGCAGGCAGATCTGCGTCTCCTGCGGCGTCGGCGTGCGGTTGCCGGGCGGCCGCCAGGGAATCACGTTGGCGATGTAGGCGGTGGTGCGGTTGAGGCCGATCGCGCCGATCATGAGGTCGAGCAGTTTGCCGCTGCGCCCGACGAAGGGCAGCCCCTCGATGTCCTCGTCGCGGCCCGGCGCCTCGCCGACGAACATGATGCGCGCCTGCGGATTGCCGTCGGCGAACACCAGCCGCGTCGCGGTGTGTTTCAGCGCGCAGCCTTCAAAATTCTGCATCAGCTCGCGCAGCGCCTCGAGCGTCGGCGCGGTGCGCGCGGCCTCGCGTGCGGAGGCGATCGCAATGTCGGGCGCGGGTGCGGCCTCGCCGCGCATCACCGCGGGCGCGGCAACAGGCCGTGGTGCCTCGACCGGAGGTGCGGCGCGTGGGGCCGGCGGCGGAGTATCCAATTCCGCCAGGCGGTCGACAGGTTCCTCCGCGAGCGCGCAATCGACCCCGGCCTCCAGATAGAAGGCGAGAAGCTCTCGGACGGTGGGTGCGGGTTCGGGGATCATTTGGAAAGTCAGACTTTTACTATATCAGTTTGGGGTGCCTTGCATCCCAGTGGAACGCATTTCCGTGGTTGTCCTACCCGGAAAAATCGGAAACAAGGGGGGCGCAAATGACGAGGAACCGTCTCAAGGGCTGAGATCAGATGAGCACCGAAGAACTTCCCCCGCGCGAATCCATGGAATTCGACGTCGTCATCGTCGGCGCCGGCCCGTCTGGCCTGGCGGCTGCGATCCGGCTGAAGCAGCTCAATGCCGATCTCAACGTCGTCGTGGTGGAGAAGGGCTCCGAGGTCGGTGCGCACATTCTCTCCGGCGCCGTGATCGATCCGGCCGGGCTCGACAAGCTGATCCCGGATTGGCGCGAGGATTCCGACTGTCCGCTGAAGACGCAGGTGAAGGACGACCGCTTCTACTGGATGACGGGAGGCGGCGCGATCAAGCTGCCGAACTTCATCATGCCGCCGCTGATGGACAATCATCACTGTTATATCGGCTCGCTCGGCAATGTCTGCCGCTGGCTGGCGCGCAAGGCCGAGGCGCTCGGCGTCGAGATCTATCCGGGCTTTGCCGCAGCGGAGGTGCTCTATGACGAGCAGGGCGCGGTGAAGGGCATCGCCACCGGCGACATGGGCATCGGCCGCGATGGCAAGCCGAAGGACTCCTTTACCCGTGGCATGGAATTGCTCGGCAAGTACACCCTGTTCGCCGAAGGCGCGCGCGGCAGCCTGACCAAGCAGTTGATCGCGAAGTTCGCACTCGATTCGAAGAGCGAGCCGCCGAAGTTCGGCATCGGCCTCAAGGAAGTCTGGCAGATCGATCCCGCCAAGCACCAGAAGGGCATGATCCAGCATTCGTTCGGCTGGCCGCTCGACCTGAAGACCGGCGGCGGCTCGTTCCTCTATCACTACGACGACAATCTCGTCGCCGTCGGCTTCGTCGTGCATCTCAACTACGACGATCCGTATCTGTCGCCGTTCGACGAGTTCCAGCGCTTCAAGACCCATCCCTCGATCCGCGGCACCTTCGAGGGCGCCAAGCGGCTCGCCTATGGCGCGCGCGCCATCACCGAAGGTGGCTATCAGTCGGTGCCGAAGCTGAGCTTCCCCGGCGGCGCGCTGGTCGGCTGTGCGGCCGGCTTCGTCAACGTGCCCCGCATCAAGGGCGTGCATAATGCGATGGGCACCGGCATGCTCGCCGCAGAGCATGTCGCGGCGGCCCTTGCTGCCGATCGCGCCAATGACGAGATCGTCGACTACGAGAACGCCTGGCGGTCCTCGTCGGTCGGCAAGGATCTGTTCCTGGTCCGCAACGTCAAGCCGCTGTGGTCGAAGTTCGGCACCGTGCTCGGCGTCGCGCTCGGCGGCTTCGACATGTGGTGCAACACGCTGTTCGGCGCCTCGCTGTTCGGCGCCTCGCTGTTCGGCACGCAGTCGCATGCGAAGCCCGATCGCGCCACCCTCGATCCGGCGAAGGGCCACGCGCCGAAGAACTACCCGAAGCCGGACGGCAAGATCTCGTTCGACAAGCTCTCCTCGGTCTTCCTGTCCAACACTAATCATGAGGAGGACCAGCCGGTCCATCTCAAGGTCGCCGACATGAACCTGCAGAAAACGTCGGAGCACGACGTGTTCGCCGGTCCCTCGAATCGCTATTGCCCGGCCGGGGTCTATGAGTGGGTCGAGGAAGGCTCAAGCCCGCGCTACCAGATCAACGCCCAGAACTGCGTCCACTGCAAAACCTGCGACGTGAAGGACCCCAACGGCAACATCACCTGGGTTCCCCCGGAGGGCGGCGGCGGTCCGAACTACGAGGCCATGTAAGCTAGGCCATGTAAGCCGGGATCATTGGACCAAAGCGATCAAGCCGGGGCCAATGTGACGTGCCCCCGGCATTGTGACGCACGTTCGCGTGAGAACCGGCTCGGGGTAGCGGCCCGCGGCCACGATAAGGCCATACTGGCAGCGTCTTGGGGCGTTGTCGGCCGATTTGGGGCGTGCGGAGGGGATCGCATGCCCGAATCCTTGCGGTGAAGCGCCAAAAGCGGCATTGTCGGCCCGACGGTTCCGGGTCCCCATGCCACCGGCCGCGTTCGCATGCGATACGGCCTACTGCTGCAAACCCAGGCACTACAACTCAAGGCGAGCCCCTGATGTTCTCAAATCGTTTCAACCGCTGGACTGTTGCCGCCATCGCCCTCATGGGCACCGCGATTGCGACGGTCCCCGGCGCGGTCCTGGCGCAGACGCCGGATCATCCGTCCGACACGGCGGCGCAATTTCCGACCCGGAACGATCTGAAGTCGCTGACGACCTCCGGCAGCTATCTCGCTGCCCGCCACGCCAGCGTCGAGCGCGATGCGGCCTCGGCCGCCGCCTTCTACCGTTCGGCCCTCCGCACCGATCCCAAGAACAACGAGCTGCTCGATCGCGCCTTCATCTCGTCGGTTGCCGACGGTGACATCGACGAGGCGGTCAAGCTCGCCGAGCGCATCCTGACCATCGATAAGACCAACCGCGTCGCGCGTCTCGTCGTCGGGGTGCACGATCTCAAGATGAAGAAATACGCGACCGCGCAAACCAACATCAACCAGTCGATCCGCGGTCCGATCACCGATCTCGTCGCCACGCTGCTGTCGGGCTGGGCCGCCTATGGCGCGGGCGATGCCAAGGGCGGCGTCGCCACCATCGACAAGCTCGCCGGTCCGGAATGGTATCCGCTGTTCAAGGACCTCCATGCCGGCATGATCCTCGAGCTCTCCGGCAAGGAGAAGGACGCCGGCGTCCGCTTCGAGCGCGCCTACAAGCTCGACGATTCCATGCTGCGCGTCACCGAGGCCTATGCCCGCTGGCTGTCGCGCAACAAGGATTCCGCGGCCGCGACCACCGTCTACCAGGCTTTCGACAAGAAGCTCGCCCGCCATCCGCTGATCGTGGAAGGCCTGCGCGACACCAAGGCCGGCAAGAAGATGCCGCCGCTGGCCGACTCCGCGCAAGCCGGTGCCGCCGAAGCGCTCTACGGCATCGGCGCCACGCTGCCCCGCCGCGGCGGCGAGGATCTGGCGCTGGTCTATCTCCAGCTCTCGCTCTATCTCCAGCCGACCCATCCGCTGGCGCTGCTCTCGCTCGCCGATCTCTATGAATCGGTGAAGCGGCCGCAGATGGCGATCAAGGTTTATGAGCGGGTGCCCGCGAGCTCGCCGTTGAAGCGCAATGCGCAGATCCAGCTCGCCATCGATCTGGATTCCGCCGACCGCACCGACGAGGCGATCAAGATCCTCAAGGGCGTCACATCGGACGATTCCAAGGATCTCGAAGCCATCATGGCGCTCGGCAATATCGAGCGCGGTCGCAAGAAGTTCGGCGATTGCGGTGCGACCTATTCGCGGGGCATCGACGTGCTGCCGGCCGGCAACGACAAGGCCAACAGCGTCTGGTATTATTATCGCGGCATTTGCGAGGAGCGCTCCAAGGAGTGGAGCAAGGCCGAAGCCGACATGAAGAAGGCGCTCGAGCTCCAGCCCGACCAGCCGCATGTCCTCAACTATCTCGGCTATTCCTGGATCGACCAGGGCGTGAACCTCGACGAAGGCATGAAGATGATCAAGCGCGCCGTCGAGCAGCGTCCCGACGACGGCTACATCGTCGACTCCCTCGGCTGGGCCTATTACCGCATCGGCAATTACGAAGAGGCGGTGAAGAACCTCGAGCGCGCGATCGACCTCAAGCCCGAGGATCCCACCATCAACGATCACCTCGGCGATGCCTATTGGCGCGTCGGCCGTACGCTGGAAGCAAAATTCCAGTGGGCCCACGCCCGCGATCTCAAGCCCGAGCCGGAGGAGCTTCCGAAGATCGAGGCCAAGCTCACCAACGGTCTCACCGACGATTCGAACTCTTCGGCCGCGCAGGCGGACAAGAAGAAGGACGACGGCAAGGGCGGCTAAGAGTGCGTTTGGGGGCTGATCGCCAATGTCGGCGTTGATTGAAGAAGGGCGCGCGAAGGTCAATCTGAGCCTTCGCGTGGTGGGCCGTCGTGGCGACGGCTATCATGATCTCGAAAGCGTGGTCGCGTTTGCCGACTGCGCGGACCAGCTGACGCTGGAGCCGGGCGGCGAACTGACGCTCGTCACCACCGGGCCGCTGGCCGCGGCCTGCGGCGATATGGCCGACAATCTCGTGGTCAAGGCGGCCAGGCTTCTGGCCGAGTCCGTGCCGGACCTGAAGCTCGGGGCCTTCGCGCTCGACAAGGTGCTTCCCGTCGCGGCCGGTATCGGCGGCGGCTCGGCCGATGCCGCGGCGGCGCTGCGGCTGCTCGCCCGTCTCAACAATCTACCGCTCGATGATCCGCGCTTGCAGAAAGTCGCACTCGCGACCGGCGCCGATGTGCCGGTGTGCCTGGTCTCGCGCGCCTGCGACATGACCGGCGTCGGCGAGCAGCTGCTGCCGCTCGCGCTGCCGAGCATGCCCTGCGTGATGGTCAATCCGCGCGTGCCGGTCGCGACCAAGGACGTGTTCCAGGCGCTGGGCCTGCGCAACGGCGAATTGCTGGTGGGAGCCACCTCCGTCCTCGACGCGCCGGCCTGGCCGGACGAGGGCGCCTCCATTGCCGATTGGGTCGACGTTCTCGAAACCGTGGCCAACGATCTCGAAGCCCCTGCGCTGCGGATCGAGCCTGTGATCGGCGAGGTGCTGGAAGCCTTGCGTGACTCGGCCGGCGTCAAGCTTGCCCGCATGTCCGGCTCCGGCGCGACGTGTTTTGCGATCTACGGCGCAGCGAACGAGGCGCATGCCGCCGCGGAAAAGATCCGGCGCAACCACTCCGGCTGGTGGGTGCATGCGGGGACGTTGAGTTAGGTCTTTCCTCGGCCGCGATACGTAGCCCGGATGGAGCGAAGCGCAATCCGGGATTCTTCAGCCGCAGCGGCCCCGGATTACGCTGCGCTCCATCCGGGCTACGATCGCTACCTTGCCAGCGCCAGATAGCCGCTGATGGTCACGATCGACGTGATTGTCGATGCCAGAATGACATTGGACGTCATCGCCGCCTCGCGCTTGTAAAACTCCGCCAGCATGAATGGGCCCGTACCGGTCGGGAGCGCGGCCAGCAGCACGGCTGCATGCGTGAGCAGCGGGGAGAGGCCGAACACGGCGGTCGCCATCACCCAGGTGATAGCCGGCTGAAGCACGAGCTTGAAGCTCACGAGCAGCGCCGCCGATCCGACGTTCGTTTCCGAACTCTCGCGCCTGGTCGCAAGGAACAACCCGAGTGCAACAAGGGCGCAGGGTGAGGCCGCGCCCCCCAGGAGTCTCAGGAAGCTTTCGGCGGCATCGGGCACGCTGAGACCGGTGACCGGAACGATCGCAGCCACGGCGGGAGCGACGAGCAGCGGATTGCGCAGCAGGGAGCCGCCGACCTTGGTGACGAGGTGCCTGCGCCGCTTCTCGGTCTGCAGCCCGGTCTCGATCAGCACGATCGCGATCGCAAAGAGCACGCAGACCGTGATGATCGTGGCAATCAGCGTCGGCGCCAGCGCCTCGCGGCCGAGCGCCGCGAGCGCAAGCGGGAAACCGACGAAACCGGTGTTGGCGTAGCCGGCATTGAGCGCGTCGATGGCAGCGTCGGCGAGATGGCGCGGGCGGCGCAGCCGAACGGCGATGGTCAGGCAGAACACCAGCGCCGCGCCGATGCCGAAGGCGGCGATGAAGCGCGGTTGCCAGACCTCGGCCCATTGCGCGTGGGCGACGATGTCGAACAGCAGAGCGGGAAGGGCGAGATAGACGACGAAGCGGTTCAGCTCGCCGGTGGCATGCGGGCCGAGGACGCCGATCCGCCGGGCCAGCCAGCCGGCGAAGATGAGCGCGAAAATGGGGAGGACGGCCGCGAGGGTGGAGAGCATCGGGAAACCAAGCATTGGAGGGACGAATTAGCCCTATCCAATCCAATCGATATCATCCAATACTGATTGCTGCACTGCTTCATACCTTTTCGGTATAAAATGATCGACATCAGACAGATGCGCTACTTCGTGGCCGTCGCCGAGACGTTGCATTTCGGCCGTGCTGCCGAGCGCCTCCACATCAGCCAGCCGCCGCTCAGCCGGCAGATCGCGGCCCTGGAGAAGGAACTCGGGGTTCGCCTGTTCGATCGCCAGTCGCGGCGTGCGACGCTGACGCCAGCGGGCCGGCGCTTCCTGGAGGACGCGCGGGCGGTGCTGATCGGCTTCGATCAGGCCTGCCAGAACGCGCGCATGGCCGAGCGGGGCGAAATCGGCGAACTCTCGGTCGGCTTCATGATGCACGCGGCCTACACGGTTCTGCCGGGTCTGACGCGGCGCTACATGGCGAGCCATCCCGGCGTGCGCGTTGAGCTGCGCGAGGTGATCCCGGGAATCCTCGGCGACGCGGTGCTGACCGGGCGCTTCGATGCCGCGATCCTGTTCGATCCCGGTCCCGTGCGCGGTCTTGCGACGCAAGTCATCTTTCGTGAGCCGCTCAGCCTTGCGTTGCACGTCAGTCATCCGCTCGCCGCGCGGAAGACGGTATCTGCGGGGCAGCTCAATGGTGAAGCCTTCATCGCCGCGCCGGACAAAGTCGGGCCGAGGCTGCGCCAGTCGATCGCCGGCTATTGTCGTTCGGGCGGGTTCGAGCCGACGTTCAGGCTCGAAGTCGAACTGCAGCAGACCATCGTCAGCCTCGTGGCGGAGGATCTCGGCATTGCGCTGGTACCGCGGTCGATGGCGAAGCTCGGAATTGCAAACCTGGCCTTCCGCGATCTCGAAGATGCGCCGATCATCGAGCACGTCGTCGCATGGCGGCCGGGCAATCTCAATCCGGCGCTGGCGCCATTTCTGGCGGAAGCGCACAGCGATGTCGCGGCTGGTCTGGATTAGCCCTCGGCCAGCCCAAGGAACCGCAGGATCTCACTCAAGACCTCTTCCGGTTTGTCATGCTGCAGCCAGTGTCCGGCGCCGGCGATGGTTTCGATGCGTGCCTGCGGGAAATAGCGCTCCAGGCCGGCGGCCCTAGCGCCGGCGAGAAAACTTTCACCGGCATTGAGCAGCAGCGTCGGGCAGGCAATGCGCGACCACAGCGCCACGTGATCGTCCGGCCAGAGCCGGTGCGGCGCAGAGGCGCGCTGGTAGGGATCGAACTTCCAGCTATAGGTGCCGTCCTCATTCCGCCGCGAGCCGTGCGTTGCAAGATGCAGCGCGAGGTCGCGGGCGAGGCGCTTGTTGTGAAGCACCATCTGCGCGGCCGCGTCTTCGAGGGTCGAATAGCGGCGCGGCGTGCGGTCGTGCAGCCTGTCGAGCTGGCTGACCCATTTGCTGATGCGCTCATGCGTCGGCGTTTTGGGGGTGTCCGGCAACATGGTGACGCCGTCGAGGACGACGAGCTTCGTGACCAGCTCGGGGAACGACCCTGAAAAGATCAGGCTCACCATGCCGCCCATGGAATGACCGATCAGAGTCACCTGAGGCGCTGCGATGCTGCGAATGAGCTGGGCGAGATCGTAGACATACTCGGTCAGCGCGTAGCTGCCGCCCTTGGTCCAGTCGGAATCACCATGACCGCGCAGATCGGGCGCGAGCACGTGAAAATGCGGCTGAAGCGAGCGGGCGATGGCGTCCCAGCTCCGGCAATGATCGCGGCCGCCATGGACCAGGATGGCGACGGGCGCGCCGTGATTGCCCCAATCGGCATAATGCAGCCGCAGGCCGTGGGACTCGTAAGTGCGACTTTGCGGGGCGAGCATCGGGCGCCGATCCTTCGAAATGCCAGACGAGATAACAGCATGACTGGAGTAGCCTGCTGCCGGCCATTCCACAAGCAAGCCGCAGGTCACGGGCGCTTCGGCGGCGAGCTCGTGCCGGCAAGGCGGCGCATGGCGCGTCGGTGCTGCCGGGTCTTGCGCATCTTCGCGTCGTGACAGCGACGCGCGGTGCGCGACAACGACCTTGTCAGGAGGCGATAACGCGACCAGGACATCATCCTCATCGAACTCTCCATCGCAACAACCATGGGTGGGTCGCGCGCGATGGGTCGTTCGAATTCCACGCGTTACATCTTGGTCATTACGGGTCGGAAAGTCTTTCGGGCCAATGGCGACAATGTCGCGCGCACGCCGTCATCGCGAGCGGATCGCCTCATCGAAATCGTTCATCGGTATTAAACCTGCGTAAGGCGCCGAACGCAGGACGCACTCGTCGCCTCCAACGGATGTTAGGAGGTGAACATCATGAAACTTGTATCTGCGTTTGTCGGCCTTGCCGCACTTGGCGGGGTCACGCTGTCGAGCGGGGCTGCGTCAGCAGCACCGATCGAGGTGCCGACCGGCTATGTCTGCAATGAATGGGGCCATTGCTGGCAACGGCACTACCATGGAGGCTACTACCATCCGCACGACTGGGGTGGTTACGGCTGGCACCATCATTGGGGTGACGGCTGGCGCTGGCATCATTGGGCTCGCTGGCACCGCTGGCATCATTGGCACCACTGGTGAAACCTGAGAAAGGGGCTTCGGCCCCTTTCTTTCGATCTTCGCCTATCGCGTCGCCGGCGAGGCTGCTTGTCTCGTCACAGCCGTCAGATTCATGGTCAGCAGGACGCCGGGTTTCGGAAGCTCCTGCACGGCAAACACGGTACGAGCGGGCCGGTGCTCCTCCATCATCTCGACATAGGCTGCGTTCATCACGTCGAAGTCCGACATCTGCTTGAGAAATACGTTGATGTGGGTGACGTGGTTGAGGTCGGAGTCCACCGCAGCCAGCATCGCCTCGAACGATCTGAAGATTTGCCGCGTCTGGGAGGCGACATCGGAGCCGGCCAGCTGTCCCGTCTCCGGATCGAAGCCCGCGGTACCGCCGATCCAGATGTGTTCGCCGACCTTGGCAACGTGATTATAGGGGCCGATCGGTTTTGGCGTGTTCGGTGGAGTTAGCGTTTCTACCCGTGATGTCATCATCGACCTCGCTCCATGGATCGCCTTCCAATGTACAATGGAAGACGGAGCAAGCGCATCTGCTAACCTTCGCTAGCCCTGCACCGGCCGCCGCGTCAGCGCGAGCGAGAGGCCAAGGCCGGCGATGAAGACGCCCGAACCCTGAGTGAGACGCCGCATCAGATGCGGCCTGCCAATCAGCTGCGTGCGCGTTGCGGTTGCCATCAGCACCACGACGACATCGGCGAGCGTGTTCAGGGTCACCGAGATCGCGCCGAGCACGATGAATAGCAGCGTGGGGCTCGATCCCGCGGGATCGAGGAACTGCGGAATGAAGGCGAGGAAGAATGCGGCGGTCTTCGGGTTCAGCGCCTCGACCAGCACGCCGTCGCGGAATGCGCGCCTGTCGCCGACGGGCTCGTTCTCCAGCGAGAGCGCGCGTCCGGCGCTGCGGAAGGTCTTGATGCCGAGCCAGACCAGATAGAGCGCGCCGATGAATTTTACGACGGCAAACAGCTCCGCACTGGCAAGGATGATCGCGGAGATGCCGAGGCTGCCCGCGACGACATGAACCAGCCCGCCCAGCGCCGTGCCCGCGGTTGACGCAAAGCCGCTGGCGCGTCCCTCCGATAAGGTCCGTGCCGCGACATAGAAAATGCCGGGGCCGGGAACGGCGGCAATGAGACACGCTGCGGCCAGGAACAGCCAGAAATTCGTTTCGATCATCCCGTTTTGGTAACGAAGCGGGCCGCGATTGCAAGGCCTCTCGTTCAGCCCATCCGGCGGAAGATCGCGCTGGCATTCACCCCGCCGAAGCCAAATCCGTTGGAGATGGCGTTGAGCATCGACATCGGCCGCGCGCTGCCTGCGACGATGTCGATGCCATCAGCGCCGGGATCTGCGTTTTCGAAATTGCGCGTCGGCGGCGCGATTTGGTCGCGCAAGGCGAGGACGGTGAAGATCGCCTCGAGGCCGCCGGCGGCGCCGAGCAGATGGCCGGTGGCCGATTTGGTCGCGCTCACCGCGATGTTCCGGTTGCGGCCGAACAGCGCGGCGATCGCGCCGAGCTCGCTTTCGTCGCCGGCCGGCGTCGACGTCGCATGCGCGTTCAGATGCTGCAGATCCGCGGGCGCGAGCTTCGCCTGGCGCAGCGCGATCTCCATGGCGCGGCGGGCGCCGTCGCCGTCGGGCGGGCCCGACGTCATGTGATAGGCGTCCGCCGTCGTGCCGTAGCCCACGATTTCCGCAATCGGGGAGGCGCCGCGCGACAGCGCATGCTCCAGCTCCTCGATCACGAGGATGCCGGCGCCTTCGCCCATGACAAAGCCGTCGCGGTCGCGATCGAACGGGCGCGAGGCGCGCGCGGGCTCGTCGTTGAATCCGCTCGACAGCGCGCGGGCTGCGGCAAAGCCGCCGATGCTGACGATATCGATGCAAGCCTCCGCGCCGCCGCAGATCGCGACATCGGCTTCGCCTGCGCGGATCATGCGCGCGGCATCGCCGATCGCCTGGATGCCGGCGGCACAGGCCGTGACCGGTGTGCCCAGCGCACCCTTGTAGCCGTATTTGATCGAGACGTGGCCGGCGGCGAGATTGGCGAGAAACGAGGGGATGGTGAAGGGCGAGAGCCGGCGCGCGCCGCGCTGCTCGGTGATGCGCACCGCCTCCGCCATTGCCGGGAAGCCGCCGACGCCGGAAGCGATGATCGTCGCGGTGCGTTCCTGTGCGCTCGCGTCCTGCGGCGCCCATTTGGCCTGCGCGACAGCCTCTGCGGTCGCGAGCAGCGCGAACAGGATGAAGCGGTCCATCTTGCGCTGGTCTTTTGGCGCGGCCGCTTGCGCGGGATCGAAGCCGCCTTCGGCATCATCGGCCTTGTCGGGGACGAGACCGGCAATCCGCGCGGGCAGTGCCTGCGCCCATTCCGGCAGAGGGCGCAGCCCGCTCTGGCCGGCGAGTAGCCGGCGCCAGGAGAGTTCAACACCGTAGCCGAGCGGCGACACCGCCCCCATTCCCGTCACGACGATACGACGCATGTCAGTCTCCAGCCGGCGCGACGGCCGGGTTCATGGCTTTGAGCGAGCCGAGCCGCTTGCGCATCCCGCGGCTGGCGCGCGGACCCGGGACGACGACCGCATTGGCGAGGGTGATCGGGCGCATGTCGGCGGCATCGACCACGATTGGATCGAACGGGCGAGCGTCACTCCGATTCGCCAGCACGATGGATTCGCCCCTGGGCGCGAGATGCCTGTTGCCCCAGGCCAGCAGCGCCACGACCACAGGGAAGAAATCCCGCGCCTTTTCCGTCAGCACATATTCGTACCGCGGCGGCCGTTCATGATAGCGGCGGCGGACGAACATGCCGCTCTCGGTGAGATGGGCAAGGCGCCGCGACAGGATGTTCGGCGCGATGCCGAGGCCTTGCGAGAATTCGTCGAACTTCGACGCGCCCTGGAAGGCATCCCGCAAGATCAGGATGCTCCACCATTCGCCGACCGTCTCCACGGCGCGGCCGACCGGGCATTCCAGGATGGAGGGGGATTTGGGCTGCATGGCGGGAAGGTAGGGGAGTGGCTTGCAAAATGCAAGTTACTGGCTGAGCAGCAGCAGGCGCGGAGGAGTGTTTGGCGAGCACGCCGTGGTCGGGTTAGTGGTGGGATGTGCGGCAGGGACCTGCGCAAATGCTCTCGTGCCCCCGGACGCAGCGCCTCCTGGCGGTGCGCTGCAGAGCCGGGGCCCATATTGCTGATCGCTGCGTGTCGCGTGGGTCCCGGCTCTGCGCAGCAGCGTTTCACGCTGCAGCGTGTCCGGGACAAGAGAGGGAATGCGCCGCTGCCTGGCTCTCCGTCATTGCTGTCGATGTTCACTAATTCGCTGATTGGATCGCGGTGGTCTTGGTAGCGGCGAAGGCCTTGGGAGTTTGTCCTGCCAAGGCCTGATGGGGTCTATGGTTGT